>CAZOSE010000019.1:0-17730 GCA_964582385.1 uncultured Lachnospiraceae bacterium | reverse complement strand
CCTGTTTCAACTGTTGCTGGTTTTGTAGCACCTTGGGCTGTGTCTCCTTTAAAACCAGGTTCAGTTTCTGTAACTTCTAATTCAACATTAATTGGTGGTTCAACATCAAATACAGAACCATTGTGAGAGAGTATCTTAACTTTTTCATTTTCTCGGATAAACTCTAGGGCATCTGCGATGACATTTTTATCTACAGCGATTTGATCATATGTTGTATTGTTCATAAAATAATATAAATCACCATCTGTATATAAATATTCCATATCATTACGCTCAATATGAGCTTGTTCAAACTTTTCCTGTGGTCTAAATGAATTCTCTAAAATCCCACCATGCTTTATATCTCTCATCTTTGTTCTGACAAATGCAGCACCTTTTCCAGGCTTAACATGTTGGAAGTCAATAATCTGATAAACACTACCATCATATTCAATTGTTAAACCATTCTTAAAATCTCCTGCTGATACCATAATTTATAATCCTCCTAAAATTGCTCTACTTGAATTACTAGAAAACATTTAACATCCTAAATCTCTTGTCATCTGAAATTCACCAAAATATTATGATTCATTACAATTAGTTTATATTAGGACAAGCTATTTTTCAACAATTATTTGCATTCTTTACTAAATAAAACCACTAGAATAATTCTTCCTGTTTATTCTCCTTGTTTATCCACCAAAATAAGTTTAATTAAGGCATCTATCCCCAATAAATATCCATCTAACCCTAATCCAGATATTTGCCCATCACAAGCTGGTGTTGTAACACAGATGTGTCTAAACTCTTCCCTTTTGTGAATATTAGATATGTGGACCTCAATCTTTGGAAGTCTTATAGAAGAAAGGGCATCTCTAATAGCATAACTATAGTGGGTGAAAGCTCCTGGATTAATTATAATTCCCCGAGTTCCATCATTGTAAGCTAATTGAATACGGTCAATAATATCTCCTTCATGGTTGCTTTGAAATATTTCCACATCAAGATTATCTTTTTTAGCTTTATCTTCAATTAACTCAACAAGATGGGCATAATTATTACTTCCATATATCTCTTTTTCTCTTATACCTAGAAAATTAATATTAGGACCATTTATAACTAAGACCTTCATAATGTCCTCAACCTTTCTTTTTCTATTAATTTCATATATACAAAATTCCTTGATATAACTTAGACTTGATAGGTAAAATACTTCTTCTACCTATTAACCCTATATAGACAAAAGCTTTCTTATCTCCTCAACAATAGCAGATACAGACTTATTGTTTGTATCTATTGTATAATTAGCTGCTTTCTCATAAATGGGATTTCTCTTTGCTAAGAGATTCTCTATTCGTTCATCCTTGTTCTCCACTGCAAGTAAAGGTCTTTCAATGTTAGGATTGAGTCGTTCTAGGACAGTCTCTTTAGATACTTTTAAATAAATCACACTTCCTAGTTCCTTTAGATATGAAACATTCTCGTGTCTAATTGGTAGACCTCCTCCTGTTGAGATAACAGAATTAGAAATAGTCTCACAAAATTCTTTCACGGTTTGAGTTTCCAATTCTCTAAAGTAATCTTCACCCTCTTTTTCAAATATTTCTCCAATGGTCAAGTTTGCCTTTTGACTTATCCATTGGTCCGTATCAACAAAATCATAATTAATGTCCTTAGCCAAAATCCGCCCTATCGTTGATTTTCCACTACACATAAAACCTATAAAAATAATATTCTTCATAAAATCTTCCTTGCTTAAGCTTTCATCTTCTGTAATCTACTTAGTAACCCTTGCTTATGTCATTTGTCTATTATCATCTCTTACATTATTTATCAATTATCATAACTTACATCATTTATCTATTACTACTGCCTACTTCTCTTATCTATTATCTTTGCTTACTTCTTTTATAAAAATACAAAACAATTTTTTCAAAAAATCTCTTGATTATAATCTGGATTTCCTCTTTTGGACTTATTGGATCTACTAATATACTCTTAATCCCCACATTATTAGCACCTAAAATATCTGTAAAAACCTGGTCTCCAAAAAAAATTGTATTCTTTTTGTTTGTTCCCATCAAATCCATAGCCTTAAAATAACTAATCCCAAGTGGTTTTTTAGCATTGTAGATACTAAAAGCTTTAATGTCTTTATTAAATCTATTAACTCTCTCTTCATCGTTATTTGACATCACACATATTTCAAAGCCTATATTCTTCAAGGTCTTACATAAGTTTATCGCTTCTTCATTAGCATCTGCGTCATGTTCAACCAATGTATTATCAATATCACTTATAATTCCACGATAACCCTTGTCATATAACTTTTGAAAATCAACATCTTTATATATAGAACCGACCCATTTAGTTGGATAAAACTTCTTGAACATCACATTCTCCCTTGTATTCTAATCTCAGTTTTAATTATTATATCCAACAATAGTTTCTTTTACAAGCACTTGTTGCATATCTTATAGTTAAAAGAAAAAGTAAAAGGTAGCAGTAAAATGAAAAAACCAACCATAGGAATCACACCCCAATATGACTATAATAATAACTTTGTACGCATACAAGGTAACTATCTAAAAGCCATAAAAGCCGCTGGAGGAATACCCTACCTTCTTCCTTTAGAAATCGATACTGAGGATGTAAAGCAAATAATAAAGCAATTTGATGGCTTCTTGTTCCCAGGTGGCCCTGATCTCGACCCCTTCCTCTTTAATGAAGAAACAATACCCCAAGGTGGTGTAGTTCTCCCAGAAAGGGACAAGATAGAGCAGGCAATATTCCTCCAAGCCTACGAAAACAACAAACCCATGCTTGGAATCTGCCGTGGTCTCCAAGCATTCAATATATTTCTAGGGGGAAACATCTACCAAGACCTAAAAGCCCAGTACTCAAGCAATCCATCCATAGGCCACTATCAAAAATCTGCCGATCCAGTACAAACTCATAGTGTTGATATAATTCCCAATACTCTTCTATCTAAAATTCTCCCATCACAAACCATTAAAGTAAACAGCTTCCACCACCAAGCTATAAAAACCCTATCTCCCCATTTAAAAGCCTCCGCTATCTCCAAAGATTCTCTTGTTGAAGCTGCCTTCGACCCTAGCAAATCTTTCGTCATAGGAGTTCAGTGGCATCCCGAACATCTCTACCTTGAAAGTCCAAGCCACCTTGCCCTATTCCAAGCCTTCATAAAAGCCTGCCAGTCAAAACAGTCTAATCCTTAACTAATATGCAAATGCTCTGCTCCTCTTGCCATTCACTATATAAAGACATAGGAAGTTGAAGATATAAGCCAAATATAAAAAGGACCTAAGAATACATAATTCTAATATTCTTAAGTCCCTATTTATATATAATTATAGCAAACCTTATAAGTTGCTTATATAAATTATTCGTCCTTTTGGCTGTTAGCTATTACTTTTTCTTGTACATCAGATGGAGCTTGTTCGTAACGAGAAAACTCATAACTAAAGTCACCTGCACCAGCTGTAAAAGATCTTAAATCAGCTGAATAACCATAAACTTCAGCAAGAGGTACATCTGCTAGAATCTCTTGTTTTCCATCATTTAACGGATTCATTCCAAGAACTCTACCTCTACGTTTATTAAGGTCACCCATAACATCTCCTGTATAAGTATCTGGAACAATTACCTTTAATGAAACAATCGGTTCTAGTATAATTGGTGAAGCTTCCATAAAACCTTTTTTGAAGGCTTGAATTGTAGCCATTTTAAAGGCCAACTCTGAAGAGTCAACAGGATGGTAAGAACCATCAACCAAGTTTGCCTTAACTCCAACAACAGGATAACCAGCCATTGGTCCTTCTAATACACATTCTGCAATACCTTTTTCAACTGCTGGGAAGTAGTTTCTTGGAACAGACCCACCAAATATATTCTCTTCAAATTCATAAGGACTTTCTAAGTCACCTGATGGACTAAATTCAATATGAACATCACCGTATTGACCATGGCCACCACTTTGTTTCTTATACTTTCCTTGAACTTTAACTTTTTTGCGAATAGTTTCTCTATATGGAATCTTAGGTTCAGTAAGTTCTATTTCAACCTTAAACATATTCTTTAACTTACTAACAACAACATCCAATTGTTGATCACCGATACCGTATAATAAAGTTTGTCTATTTTCAGAATCATTAACTACTCTAAGAGTTAAGTCTTCTTCTAAAATCTTAGCCATAGCTTGGGAAACTTTATCATCGTCACCCTTCTTAACAGTTCTAAATCTCTTATAAGTGTATGGTTTGGAAAATCTTGGTCTTTCATATTCAATCGGATTCTTTTTGGAAGCTAGTGTATCACCAGTGTTAGTATTACTTAGTTTACCTATAGCTCCAATATCTCCTGCATGTAATTCATCTACTTCGATTTGATCTTCACCACGCAAAACATATAATCTACTTACCTTCTCATCTTCATGGGAAGTAGTGTTATAAACCACTGAATCCGCCCTTAATATTCCAGAGCACACCTTAACAAGGGAGAACTTACCGATGAAAGGATCTGAGATAGATTTAAATACCTTAGCTGTCGTAGGAAGTTCTGGATCATAGTTAGCTTCAAACACTTCATCTGTATCAGTATTCTTACCTGAAATATTCAAATCAACTGGAGATGGGAAGTATTTCGTGATTACTTGTAATAACATGTTAGAACCACGGGAGCTAATACCAGAACCCATAAGTACAGGAACTACTGTACCATTATGAACGTTGTTAATAAGAGCACCAGATATCTCTTCCTGTGTAAATTCTTCTCCTGAGAAATATTTTTCCATTAGATCTTCACTTGTTTCTGCAACCGCTTCAAGTAATACTTCACGGCTTTCCATTAAGTGTTCGTTAACATAATCAGGAATATCAACTTCTTCGTAATTACCCCTATCATCAGTAAATCTTCTACCACCCATTTTAACAACATTAACAAATCCTACAAATTCGCCTTCTTCCCTAACAGGGATTTGGAATGGTGCAATCTTACGGCCATAAAGTTCTGTTAATGCCTCTACTGTTCTACGAAAACTCGCATTGTCATCATCCATGTCTGTTACAAAGAAGATTCTTGGAATATTATATTCTTCACAAAATTCCCAGGCCTTTTTTGTACCAACTTCAACACCTGACTTAGCAGATACTATAATTACCGCACCATCAGCAGCTGATAATGCTTGTTGAGCTTCCCCTACAAAATCATAATAACCAGGAGCATCTAGTAAATTAACTTTAGTATCTTCCCATTCTATTGGTACTAAAGATGTATTAATTGAAAAATGACGTTTTTGTTCCTCTTTATCGTAATCACTGATAGTATTGCTATCCTCAACTCTACCAAGACGATTAGTAATACCTGTAACATATGCCATAGCCTCAACTAAAGCAGTCTTACCACTACCACCATGGCCTAAAACAACAACGTTTCTAATCTTATCAGATGTGTAAATTTTCATACCTATTTCCTCCATTATGATATTTTATATAATTAAGCAACATAAAGTTGTTAATACCTCTTAGGTTATATCAACCAACAACTAGTTTTTGTGTTACTTATTATAGTTTTATAGATAAACTTGTAAATCGAATTAGACTCATGCATATATTCTACTAAAATTATAGAAATTTTACAATACTATTATTGATTTTTAACAAGCTTTATTTGTAGTTTCCAAATTATGTTTGAGTCATATGCTAGTTTTCTATATTTTAATATTTTATATTATCACCATATAGAAACAATCTAAGCACTGTTGACATAAGATTTACAATCATATAAAATTGAGAATAATTATATAACTAAGGATAGTGTGGAAATAAAATTAATATATAAAAAACAGTTTAAAGAAAAGTAATATTAAAGTAAATAACACTAAACCAAAAATATACCAGTTAATTAAGATAAAGGGGATTAAGTATGATAGATAAAGACTTGAATGATCTAACAATAGGATTTGTTGGCTTTGGCCTTATTGGTGGTTCTATAGCAAAGGCTCTAAAATCAAAATATCCTGACATAACTATTATTGCTTATGAATACAAAGAAATTATGAGCAAGGACAATCAACTAGGCCTCAAAGAAGGAGTCTTGGATAAGGTAACTAATTCCCTTGATGACTTTTCTTTATGTAATCTAATTTTTCTTTGTGCCCCTGTAATACAAAATGTAAAGTACTTGGCCATTTTGAAAAATATTATTAAAGCCGATTGTATTATTACAGATGTCGGCAGCGTGAAAACAAATATTCATAAATGCATTAATAACTACTCACTTGAATCCAATTTTATAGGTGGCCATCCTATGACTGGTTCAGAAAAATCGGGCTTTATTAACGCAAACCCTAAATTATTTGAGAATGCCTATTATATACTAACAACAACTAGCAAAACTAGTGATGAACAAACAAATCTTATGGTAGGGTTAGTTAAAGGAATTGGAGCAATACCTATAATACTTGATTACTATGAACACGATAAGATTGTTGCTGCTATTAGTCATTTGCCACATATTGTTGCTGCATCTTTAGTTAATTTAGTAAAATACCAAAAAAACAATAGAGATTTAATGAAAGAACTTGCCGCTGGGGGTTTTCGCGATATTACAAGAATCGCCTCTTCCTCACCAGATGTTTGGGAAAATATTTCTATTGCAAATAGTTTTTTTATAAAAGACTTAATTAATCAGTTTATTAGTTTATTACAAGATATTGTTTTTGCCCTTGAAAATAAAGATAGCCAGTATATCTATAACTCATTTTCATCTGCAAAAGAATTTAGAAACGACCTGCCAGAAAAAGGCAAAGGTATATTAGAAAAAATACACGAAATCTATATGGACTTAGATGATGAAACCGGTGCCATTGCAACAGTCGCAACCTTACTAGCTAACAATAAAATTAATATCAAAAACATTGGCATAATACATAATAGAGAGTTTCATGATGGAGTTCTAAGAATAGAATTCTACGATAATAATTCTATGGTTGATGCCGTAAGTTTACTTAAACAATGTAGCTATACTGTATATGAACGATAGTTAGACAGTACAGATAAGGAGAGATTATATGTTAGATTCTAAACCATTAAGGGGAAGTATCCGTATACCTGGTGATAAATCAATATCCCATCGTGCTATAATGCTTGGTTCTCTTGCAGAAGGAACTACTACGATTCATAACTTTCTTCAAGGACTTGATTGTATTTCGACGATTAATGCATTTAGACAAATGGGGATAGACATTGATAATGATACTGCTAACAATAAGGTAGTAATCCATGGAAAAGGTCTTTACGGCTTGGAAAAGCCTACTAAGATTATTGATGTTGGCAATAGTGGGACAACTATAAGATTACTGGCTGGTATTTTATGTGGCCAGACATTTGATTCTGTACTAACAGGTGATGATTCTATAAAGGGCCGTCCTATGAACCGAATTATCACACCACTTAGCAAAATGAATGGAATAATTAAAAGTAAGTCAAACAAGGAACTTCCTCCTCTAGAAATAACTAGCAGGGGTGATAAGTTACTAGAGGGCATCACATATAATTCACCTGTAGCATCAGCTCAAGTTAAATCATCTATTTTATTAGCTGGATTATATGCAAATAGCCAAACAAAAGTAGTTGAACCAAATCTTTCTAGAAACCATACTGAGCTAATGTTGAAGTATTTCGGGGCAGACCTTAGGCAAGAAGATAGTACTACAACTATCTTACCTAATCCTAAGCTTACAGCACAGGAAGTTCATGTTCCTGGAGATATTTCATCTGCTGCATACTTTATAGCAGCAGGGCTTATTGTTCCTGGCTCCAAGCTTTTAATAAAAGATGTAGGCATCAATCCTACAAGAGACGGTATTATTGAGATATGCAAAAAGATGAAGGCCAATATATCCTTAGAAAACATCCGCGAGTGGAACGGGGAACAGGTTGCAGATATTTATGTGGAACATAGCCATTTACAAGGTGTAGATATAAGTGGTGGGGTTATACCAAGATTAATAGACGAACTTCCAATAATAGCTATTATGGCTTGTTTTGCAGAAGGGCAAACCACTATTCGGGATGCCCAGGAATTAAAGGTTAAAGAAACAAATCGAATTGACCTCATGGTAAATAACCTAAAAATCTTAGGAGCCGATATAAAAGGAACCAGTGATGGAATGATAATAGAAGGTGGCCTACCCCTTCACGGAGGCATAGTTGAGAGTAAACATGACCATAGAATTGCAATGTCCTTTGCCATTGTTGATTTAATGACAAAAGGACATGTCAAAATAAAAGGAAAAGAATGTGTTAATATTTCCTATCCAAGTTTCTTTAAAGATCTAGAAGCTGTAAGCAAGTAATGCAAACTACTAGCTTAACAATCTAAATATTGTGGCAGTTATAAAACAAACAACGATTCCTATCAAGGTAGGAAGAAGGGCAGAAACAAGAGTCCATTTTATACTATCGGTTTCTTTTTTTATTGTTAATAGGGTTGTTGCACAGGGCCAGTGGAGTAAGGAAAACAACATTGTATTTAAAACAGTAAGTAGGGTCCACCCATTATCTACTAAGATAGTTCGTAGGGATGATATGCTCTCGAATTCTACCATTGCTCCAGTTTCTAGATAAGACATTAGGAGGACAGGGAGGACGATTTCATTTGCTGGAAGTCCAAGGATAAAAGCCATCAGGATAAATCCGTCCAAACCTATTAATACAGCAAAAGGATTAAGAAAGCCTGCAATATATCCAATAATGCTTAAGTCTCCAATATAAACATTTGCAAGAATCCAGGTTAAAGCACCTGCTGGTGCAGCAACTGTTATAGCCCTTCCTAGTACAAATATCGTTCTATCAATTAAGGATGTATATAAAACTCTAGCTACTTGTGGCATTCTATAAGGGGGAAGTTCTAAAGTGAATGAAGAAGGTACCCCTTTAAGGATAGTTTTAGAGAGTCCATAAGATACTAACAAGGTTATTACTATTCCAAGAATAATAACAGATGTAACCGCTATGACTGGTAGAAGTCCCCCTCCTATCCCTCCCAAACTAGCAAAGGCTATGGTAGATAAAGCAATTAAAATTGGGAATCTTCCGTTACATGGGATAAAGTTGTTTGTAATTATAGCTATTAGTCTTTCTCTTGGTGAATCTATAATTCTACAAGAGATGATTCCAGCCGCATTACATCCTAGTCCCATACACATTGTCAAACACTGTTTTCCATGGGCACAGGCTCTTTTAAAGTAGTTATCTAGGTTAAATGCAACTCGTGGTAAGTAGCCTAAATCCTCTAATATTGTAAACAAGGGGAAGAATATTGCCATAGGTGGAAGCATAACTGACACAACCCATGCAAGAGTTCTATATAAACCAGAAACCAGAATGCCACTAAGCCAACTAGGTGAATTAATTAGTAAGAAAATTTCAGTTAGTTTATCTTCTATTCCAAATAAGAGACCAGCTAATAACTCTGATGGGTAATTAGCCCCTATAATGGTAATCCACAGTATTACAGCTAAAGTCAGTATCATTAAAGGTATTCCAATTCTCTTAGATGTAACTATATCATCTATTTTTTTGTCCCTATCTAATTTAGCCTTATCAAGTCTTACATACTTATTAGTTACATCCTCAACTCTTTTATATATTTGACCAGAAATGTCATCCCTTATTGTCTCATCCCCATCAACCATCCTAAGTGCAATCCATCTAGAATTAATATTTTCAAAACCATTTTCAATATAGGGAATTAACTTACCAATCTTATCTTCAATAGAATCCTCATATATTACAGGTTTTGCCTTTGGTTTGATTTTACCTTTTGATACTTTTAATATTGTATCCTTAAGCTCATTCATACCAAGATTTCTCCTAGCAGCACACATTACTACTGGAATTCCAAGCTCTTTTTCAATTCCATTTCTATCAATTATAATATTTTTCTTTTTAGCTTCATCAATTAAATTTATACATAAGATAAGATTATTTGTTAATTCCATAATCTGATATACTAAGTTCAAATTTCTCTCTAAGCAAGTTGCATCAACTACCACTACAACAGCATTGTAATTTCCAAAACATATAAAGTCTCTGGCAACTTCTTCTTCTACTGAAGACGGAAACAAAGAATAAGTCCCTGGCAAGTCCACAAGTACAAATTCTTCCCCACCATAGCTATATTCTCCTCTTGCATTAACCACAGTCTTTCCCGGCCAATTCCCAGTATGCTGATTTAAGCCTGTCAAGGAGTTAAACACTGTGCTCTTCCCAGTATTAGGATTGCCAGCAAGGGCGATTACATATTGGTCATCACTTTTTTCTATTTCATATATATCTTCCATTGAATCAAGCTGCGACGATTTAAACGTTAACCCCATTTTACCCCCCCTCTTTTAAATTGGACTTCAGCCACCCAAGTCCTTATAGTTAATTGCGAAACTAGATAAACTTAATTATTTTTATAGTCTTATACCAAAGATTTGAGCGAAAATCACGTGTTCTTTACACTTGTAGCGAAAATTTGTATAAGACTCTAAAATTTTAATTACAAAAAGTGTTTCACAATTAACTATTAACCCTAGATATAGATTAAAGATGCCTCTTCCTCTCTTAAAGCAATCATTGCACCGCGAATTTTATATACAGTTGGATCTCCAGACGGACCCTTCCTAATCACTTCTACTTTTGCACCTTTTGTAAGACCCAAAGCTAGCATTCTTTCCCTTAGCATTCCTGTTGAGGACAATTCTTTTACTGTTACAATGCTACCTAATTGGGCATTTCTTAGGCTATCCACCATAAAAACCTCCAAATTGCAGACTCCGGCTAACTTTATTATAACTTATGCTAAAGCATATAAAAGGTTACAAAAAATGAACCTAATCGCTACTGACAAAACCCCTAAGACGCTAGACGCATCTTCCTAGGTACTTGTTAGTAACAACTAAGTCCATTAAAGTATATTAATATATAGGTTAATTCATATTAGGCTAGTTCAGTTTCTTTTATTCGTCTAATTATGAAATCCTCAATCTCATCAATAGGCATATCCAAAGATATTGAAAGTTCTCCAAATAAGCAGTCTTGTGCCGTTTGCATGTACTTTTCATCTGAGCTAGTCAAATTCTTACCGTCTGCATGACGCTCTCTTTTTATATGGTGGAGAGTTTTTAGGACCCTTATCCATTCTTCACTATCAATGGATTTTAAAGATTCTTTTATCTGTTGTTCTCTTTCTTTTACTACTAAGTCTTTATCGAATTCAATATTAGGTATATTATCAATAAGGTCTAAAGCCTCATCTTTTGTATTAACCTGCCTCATTAACACCTTTTTATTTCCAACAGGAGTATATACCTTACTCCCTTTCTCATATATTGGTTCTAATGTATAATACAATTTGTCATTTTTACTGTAATTTAATTGAATCGGACCTATCTCAACTACCCTACAAACACCGTTGTTACCGTAGATAATATAGTCTCCTACTTCAAACATTGTTACCTCCATTCTTAATCAGTTTTAAAGGTTAATTCCAATGTAGATATTCGTCCCCTTATATCTACTTTACAATTCTCATACTCTTTTGGTACTTCTACTCTATCATCTGAATCTATTTTAATTAAATAGCTTAATGTATCTCGCCCAGCAGCAAAATTTAAGGCTTTCTTTGAGTCTGATAGAAATAGTGTATTCTTGCCTTTCCATTTGCCGTATATAGTATATCTTTTAAGGTGATATTCTTTTGGTAACGGTACTTTACCGTTCTTAACTTTTTCTGTGGTTTCTCCAATCAAAAACATAACTTCCTCCTGTCCAAATACCAATTATAAACAAAAGCCTGACATATATCTATTTTATCAGATAATTGATCTTTTTGTAAGTGTAATTTAAAATACTAATCCTGATTCCAGCAATATTTAATATAAATTCTTAACCTTAAATTCTCTTTCAGTGGCACGTCTTTGATCTTTTTTTGCAATGTCTTGACGTTTGTCATATAACTTTTTACCTCTTGCTAAAGCTATCTCTACTTTTACTAGGCTACCTTTAAGATATATTGATAAAGGAACAATAGTATAGCCTTGCTGGGCCACCTTGCCTATTAGTTTGCTTATCTGGGCTCTGTGAAGCAATAGCTTTCTAACACGAATAGGATCAGTATTAAAGATATTACCTTTCTCGTATGGACTAATATTCATATTCATTATAAATACTTCACCACTTATAACTCTTACAAAAGCCTCTTTAAGGCTACAATTACCCATTCTAAGAGACTTAACCTCTGTCCCTCTAAGCTCTATCCCCGCTTCAAATGTTTCTTCAATAAAATAGTCATGTCTTGCCTTTTTATTTTTGGCAATTATTTTAATATTGTCTTTTGACATCTAATTCCTCCAGTTACAATAAATTACTCTTAAAACTAGTCCTCTACAATACGAAAATCAATAGTTCTTTGCAATTTATCTGTTGCTAGTAATAATACTTTAATCTTTTCACCTAGCCTGAACACTTTTCCAGTATGTTGCCCTACAAGTACATACTTATCATCATCATAGTAATAATGGTCATCAGCAATATCTTCTACCCGTACCATACCTTCAACTGTATTAGGTAATTCTACATATACACCCCAGTTAGTAATACCCGATATTACTCCATCGAATTCTTCACCGATAAACTGGCTCATATATTCTACCTTTTTCATCTTGTCAACTTCACGTTCTACATCGTCTGCTAGGCGTTCAGTGGAGCTAACATGATTAGCTACTTCATCTAGAATCTTTTCATAGTATTTTATTCGCTTGTCGTTCAAATTGCCATGTAGGTTTTCTTTAATAATTCTATGGATTTGTAGGTCTGAATAACGTCTTATAGGTGCAGTAAAGTGACTATAATACTTAGCCGCTAATCCAAAATGGCCGGTGGAGTTTGTAGTATATCTGGCCCTTTTTAATGAACGAAGGGTCAGCCTACTAATAAGGGCTTCTTCAGGCTTATCATCGATGCTATTTAATAACTTTTGTATTTCTTTTGGATGAATTTCTCCTCTACCAGTGTGAATCGAATAACCAAAGTTATTAATAAAGATTCCTAGCTGAATTATCTTTTCTGAGTCAGGGTTTTCATGTGTCCTATATATAAAAGGAAGGTCCTGCCAAAAGTAATCTTCTGCAACAGTTTCGTTTGCAATTAGCATAAACTCTTCAATTATTTTGGTTGCTACGCTACGCTCATAAGCTTTAACGTCAATAGGAAATCCTTTCTCATCAACAATAATCTTACTTTCTGGAAAATCAAAATCCAGGGAACCACGGTTATGCCTTACTTCACGTAGAATCATTGCTAATTCTTTCATAAGTTTAAACATAGGCACAAAGCTTACGTATTTTGAAATTTCTTCCTGGTCCTCATCTTCTAATATCATTTTTACACTGTTATAAGTCATTCTTTTATCTACAGATATAAGAGTTTCTGCTATCTCATGGCCTAGCACATTACCGCTTTCATCTATATCAATCAAGCAGCTAAGAGCTAGCCTATCAACCTCTTCATTCAACGAACAAATCCCATTAGAAAGTCTATGAGGTATCATTGGAATTACCCTATCAACTAAATAAACACTGTTTCCCCTTTTCTTTGCCTCTTTATCTAGGGGAGAATTCTCAGTAACATAGTGGCTAACATCAGCAATATGAACACCTAAATGATAAATACCATTCTCCTTAGAAATAGTTATGGCATCGTCTAAATCTTTAGCATCTGCACCGTCTATTGTCACAGTTGTCAAATGGCGCAAGTCTTTTCTACCTTCTTTTTCACTATCCCTAACTTCATCAGGTATATTGTCCAAATATCTCATTGCTTCTTCGGAAAACTCGGCTACTAATCCATTGTCTCTAACAATTGACATAATATCCACTCCAGGGTCATCCTTGTGACCTAGAATTTCGATTATTTTTCCTTCAGGATTATGATCTTTGTCTCCATAGCTTTTAATTTCAACAACTACCTTATGGCCACTAACTGCACCTTTATCATCTTCTTTTGCTATATAAACGTCCTTATTAAACTTCCTATTATCTGTAACTACAAAACCAAAATTATTGGACTTTTGAAATACTCCAACTACTATTTTGTTAGCCCTCTCAACAATACGGATTATTTTTCCTTCTTTTCTTTTGCCACTTCTTTCAGCACCTATACTAACTAGGACTCTATCATCATGAAGAGCACTAGCTATATAATCTTCCGGTATGAAAATGTCATCTTCTTCACCCTCAATAATTACAAAGCCAAAGCCTCTTTGGGTAGCAGAAAAGATACCTTCTTTAATATTCTCAGTAGAAATACTATAAGTACCCTTATTATCTATGGTAATTTTACCTTCTGTACGAAGCTCCTCTAGTGCTTGCCTTAACACAAAATTATCTTTTCTTGGAACCTGAAGCAAATTTCTAAGGTCCTTAAGTTTCATGGGAACATATTCTTTATTACCCATTAATTCAAGCAACATCTTTTTTCTTTCTTCTAATAAAATATTATCCATGATACCTCCAATTTGGAATTTATAAATAAACTCTCTTCTTGAAAACAGACTACCTGCCGTTATTTGTCATGTTATATGTATATTATACCCTGAATAACACTTTTTAAATTATCTTGTCATCAATTTGGTATGTTATAAACTAAAACACGTTTGCATTCTTGTTGCTCGTTACCCTTTCATTATATCATACTTTAGCCACTCTATCATCCACTTTTTTTATAGGTTAGGTTAACTTCCAAGTATTTATTACTAGACTCTAGGAATCTTCTGGCTATAAATCAAGAAAAATAACTCCCTAGTAAAGGCGTTTTTATAAAAAGCCTCTCTAGAGAGTTATTAATCCATTAACTATTATTACTAATTAAATCATATTAAGTATAATTGAAAGTACAACATAAACTCCAGCAAGTATTCCTGTTAATTTTGGAATAGCACCTTCGATTGAACGGTCTTTATTCTTTCCCCAATAAGAGTTGGCTGATCCTCCACCTATTGAACTTGATAAACCCGATTCACCTTCTTGCATTAAAACTAAAATTACTATAGCAAGACATATTACTACATATATTATTGTTACTATTGTTTCTAACATACTTAAGTACGCACCTCCTAGAATTATCTTAATTCCATGGTGGTAATATTACCACACTATTAGCTCAAATTCAACTAGTTTATTTTTTGAAGTAAGGATTTACCTGTCATTGCTTCAGGCTTTTCCATGTCCATCATATCAATTAAGGTAGGAACAATATCAGCTAATTTACCACCTTCCTTAAGTGTATAGTTCTTATCATAGTTTACCAGAATAAAAGGTACAGGATTAGTTGTATGAGCAGTGAATGGAGTTCTTGTATTATAATCGATTAGTTGTTCTGCATTACCGTGATCCGCACATACAAACATTTGACCTTCTACTGATAGCAGTGCTTCGTAGGCTTTTCCTACAGATGCATCTACTGCCTCAACGGCTTTAACTGCTGCTTCTTCAATTCCAGTATGACCTACCATATCAGGATTGGCAAAGTTAGCAATAATAACATCATACTTTTTAGATTTAATAGCTAAGACTAATTGGTCAGCTACTTCGTAAGCACTCATTTCTGGCTGTAAATCATAGGTTGCAACCTTTGGAGAATTAATAAGAATTCTATCTTCTCCCTGGTTTGGCTCTTCGATTCCCCCATTAAAGAAAAATGTTACATGGGCATACTTTTCTGTTTCAGCTAATCTAAGTTGGGTTTTATTATTCTTAGCTAGATATTCACCAAAAGTATCATTAACGGAAAACTTATCATAGGCTACTAATTTATTTTTGATTGTTTCATCATAATCATTAAAACATACATAAGTAACTGGGATTCTTTGATTATTTGGTCTTTCAAATCTATCAAATTCATCATCGCAAAATGCTCTTGTTATTTGTCTTGCCCTATCAGGCCTAAAGTTAAAGAAAATCATAGAATCATTTTCTTCTACTGTTGCTACTGGTTTGCCGTTATTAGTAACTACTGTTGGCAATACAAATTCATCATATACTTCCTTTTCATAAGAATTACTTATGGCAGACACTCCGTCCTTAGCAAAATCTCCATCTCCAAAAGCCATTGCACGGTAGCCTTTTTCAACTCTTTCCCATCTATTGTCACGGTCCATTACATAATAACGGCCCATTACTGATGCTACTTTACCAACTCCTATTTCATCCATTTTATCAATTAATTCTTTCATAAAATCTACTCCAGAATTAGGTGCTGTATCTCTACCATCTAAAAATGCATGAACATATACTTCTTCTAGTCCTTCTTTTTTGGCAAGTTCTAATAATGCATATAAATGGGTATTGTGGCTATGAACACCACCATCAGATAATAAGCCCATTAAATGTAGCTTAGTATTATTCTTCTTGCAGTTATTAATAGCTTCTAATAATGCTTTATTTTCAAAAAAGTCTCCATCTGTTATTTCTTTTGTAATTCTTGTTAACTCTTGATATACAATTCTACCTGCACCAATATTTAAATGTCCAACTTCTGAGTTACCCATTTGACCTTCTGGCAATCCCACTGACATTCCACTTGCATCCCCTTGTACAAAAGGGTATTCTTTCATAAGTCTATCTATGTTAGGAGTATTGGCTTTTTTTACAGCATTAGCTTCTTCTTTATCATTAAGTCCAAAGCCGTCTAATATCATTAAAACAGTCGTTTTTTTATCCATTTGTTTACTTCCTTTCATTCTGAATCTAGGCCGAACTTTCGGCAAAACCTCAGATATAGGATGAACCATATCCAAGGTGATATCTAGGTTATATGATACATATTACCATAGATTATTAGGTAAAAATATATTCTTTTCCAATATTTTATTTATAATTTACAATATCACCAAAAGCAGCTTGAAGACTTGCTCCACCAACTAATCCACCATCAATGTTTGCTTGTGAAAATAGCTCTGCTGCATTAGAACCATTAACGCTGCCGCCGTATTGAATACGAATCTGATTTGCTGTATCTTCATCATAGATTTCTGCTACACATTCACGAACTGCCTTACATACTTCTTCTGCTTGTTCAGTAGTCGCAACTTTTCCAGTTCCTATTGCCCAGATTGGTTCATAAGCAATAACAGCCTTCTTAGCTTGCCCAGCACTAACGTTTTGGAAAGCAATTTTAATTTGAGTACGTACAAAATCAATTGTAACGCCTTGTTCTCTTTGTGTTAGTGTTTCACCGCAACATATAATTGGCGTTAAGTTGTGTTCGAAAGCTTTTAATACTTTTTTGTTAATAACTTCATCAGTTTCATGAAAATACTCTCTTCTTTCAGAATGTCCTAATAGAACATATTCTACTCCAATATCAGTTAGCATGCTTGGTGAAATTTCACCAGTATATGCACCCTTTTCTTCATAGTACATGTTTTGCGCGCCAACTTTAATGTTTGTATCTTTTACTAACTCTAAAGCAATAGGAAGCACTACATATGGAACACAAAATACTACATCTGTGTCTTTTGTCTCAACTAATGGAATTAACTCATTGATTAATCCAATCGCTTCACTAGGTGTTTTGTTCATCTTCCAATTACCTGCAACTATTTTTCTTCTCATGTTTATTACCTTACCTTTCTTATAACCTACATTTCTTGGCTGCTCATATATTATTTGTCGTCAGCAGC
>CAZOSE010000018.1:4283-17817 GCA_964582385.1 uncultured Lachnospiraceae bacterium | reverse complement strand
TAAGATCTTTATAATTATCAAATATCTTGATAATTAATCCCTAGGGTATATAATTATTAGGAGTGAATAGCTTAAGATATGAAATAAAATTATTAAAAGAAATGAAGGTGAAAATATATGGGATGCTTAGGAAACATATTATGGTTGATTTTTGGCGGACTAATTAGTGGCCTGTCCTGGCTATTAGTAGGTGCCTTATGGTGTATTACCATAGTAGGTATTCCAATTGGTTTACAGTGTTTTAAGTTTGCTAGTCTAGCATTTACGCCCTTTGGAAAAGAAGTTAATTATGGTGGTGGGTTTGGCTCTCTTTTATTAAACATTGTTTGGTTATTATTATCAGGCATACCTCTTGCTTTAGAATCAGCTTTAATAGGCGTTTTAATGTGTATTACTGTAGTTGGTATACCTTTTGGTCTACAACATTTTAAAATTGCCAAACTGGCTTTAATGCCCTTTGGTAGCACTGTTAATTAAAGAAGAACTTGAAAGAAGAAAAGGTTGACACTAGAGCGCGTCAACCTTTTCTTCTTTATATTTATAGTAAAAATCATCATATATTTTCAAATTCTCTCTTATTAAATTCGGAATATCAAGGCCGTAAGGACATCTTGATTTACACTGGCCACATTCTATGCAGTCATTTACCTTGTCCATATTCTCTCTCCAGTCTTTAGCCATGAACCTCTCATATGGAGACCTAGTTAGAAGCTGAGGCATTCTAGCAACATTATTAATTGGTATATCTACAGGGCAAGGTAGACAGTATCCACAACCTCTACAAAAACTTATTGCCAGCTCTTTTCTATCTTTTTTTATTACTTCCCACATTGCTTCATCTAACTTGGGTGGATTTGATTCTAATGAAACGAATTCATCCAATTCCCATTCCCTTTGTATTCCCCAAATAGGCACAACATTATTGTACTGCCTTAAGAAGGCAAAAGTAGATGCTACATTTGTTATAAGTCCACCTGACAAAGCTTTCATAGCAATTAGCCCAATATCTTTTTCTTTACATCCACTAATTAGCTTTAAATCTTCATCGGAAGATAAAGATGATAAGGGAAACTGTAAAGTATCATAAAGACTTGACTCTATAGCCTGCTTCGCTATCTCTAGCCTATGATTAGTTATACCAATATGTCTTACTAGACCCTTTTCTTTAGCATATACTAAAGCATCATATATACCACTCTCGTCCCCAGGTGTAGGAAAAAAGGATGGATTATGTATTTGGTAAATATCAATATAATCTGTATTTAATTTTCTTAAACTTGTTTCTAAATCTCTCAATAAGTCTTTTCCATTGTCTGTCATACTTTTTGTTGCAATTATAATATCTTCCCTAACATCTGATAGGGCCTTACCTATTTTTTCTTCACTATCACTATAGCCCCTAGCTGTATCATAAAAATTGATACCTGCTTCATAGGCTTTTCTTAGTATTTTTTTGCCCTCATCAAAACTTACACGTTGTATTGGTA
The DNA here is from genome assembly GCA_964582385.1 of uncultured Lachnospiraceae bacterium. GTDB lineage: Bacteria > Bacillota > Clostridia > Lachnospirales > Lachnospiraceae > JAAYRG01. Next base: position 16,330 of record CAZOSE010000018.1, on the reverse strand, counting down.
AGGCTCCAAAACCAGATCTAGTAACCTCTAAATTCGTTCTTCCTAATCGAATCTTTTCCACTAATTGTACCTCCATAAACTATATTAATCCTAAAAAGAATCTCCCTTTCATATTAAACTTAACATGTTAGCCTGAAAACTCTATAAACTTACCATTTTATAATCTTAACTAAGATATGTCTTTTGTTTTGTCTCTATGTGATTTTGCGAAGAGAAGGTAACATATATGCAACAACAGCAATGGCAACTGTTATAACACCTGATATTAAAAACCAAGTATTAACACCAATAACTTCTGCAAATGTCCCTGTTACAATAAGACCAAGGGGCATTGCAAGCATAGTTAAGCTAGATGTTAATGAGAAAATCCTACCTAAATATTCTTCACTTATTTTAACCTGATAAATAGCAGCAAGTACACCGTGATAAAAAGGAATTGTAATCCCCATTAAAAATGCCAAAACAAAGAAACTCTTAATTCCACTAGGTGGCAAGAGGCCAGTTGCAATAAGGCCAACCCCCATACAGGCAATAGACTTTTTAATTGATTCCACTCTATTAATTTTATTCCCCCATCTGCCCAGTGCTAAGGCACCAATTAAAACCCCAAGGGAAGATGATATTTCAACCAAACTCGAATGGCCAACAGTTCCTCCAAAGTAAGTCATTGATATAAGTGGGTATAGGGTACCAATAGGGAAATATATCATAGCATACAACATGCTAATAAAGAGCAAAGCCATCATCCCAGGTTCGTTACGCAAAACATTAAAACCTTCCTTAGCCTCAGCAATAACATGGGGAGTTTTAGTAGTAGCTGCCTTTTTTAGTGCTGGAATCTTTATCATACTAACTGTAACTACTGCAAAAATCGCTCCTGCTATATCCAACAAGAAAATCATATTAATATCTAAAATCCCATAAAGAATAGCCGCAACTGCAGGGCTAAACAGGGTTGAAACTGATTGAAAGGTCTGAGAATATCCTGCACATCTTGTTAATTCATCCTTTGGAACAATAAGTGGTGTAATTGCTTGTAAGGATGGTTTATGAAAGGTTGAACCCATGGCCCGGGCAAATAAAACTAGCATAATAAGCCATATAGGAATATCTCCAAAAAGCCCTACAAATACCAAAATCAAGAGTGAACCCGCTATAAATAGGTCAGATATTATCATAATCTTTTTTCTGTTATAGCGGTCTATTAGAACTCCTGTAAAGGGTCCTAAAACTGCCTGTGGTAAGAATCCTACCAAGGTAGCAGTAGTTAATATAGCCGCTGATCCTGTTATATCTGTTAAATGCCATACAATGGCCATTTGAATTACTGAACTTGTAAAAATTGATATTGCCTGACCTGACCACAAAAGTATAAACTTCTGCTTCCAATTATATTCTACTTTTCCCAATTAATTCACCTTTTCTAATCTGTCGATTTTATTGTATCTTCTATTGCACTTCTCATAATACTTTCTGTCATCATTCCTGGATGATAGCCAAATATGTTTCCTTCTTTATCTATAAGGAATGTAGTTGGCAGTGATTGAATATAATATGAATAATAAGTTTCTCCAGTTTCATCAAAGACAGTTGGAAAAGTATACTCATTTTCTTCTAAAAATTCAATAATCTCATCTTTTGTTCCTTCCCTAGTATTGGTGTTCAAATCTGTTCTTGGCTGTGCAACACCAATTATAACTAACTCGTCTTGGTTAAGATTGTGCTCTTTATATAACATTTCAATATCAGGCATCTCTTCCCTACACGGCGGACACCAAGTAGCCCAAAAGTTCAAGAAAACTGCTTGCCCTTTATAGTCTGAGAGCTTATGCTCATTACCATATTGATCAGTTAGTGTAAAGTCTATAGCTGGGATCACATTTGTCTCTTCTTCAGGTACTTCTTCAGGTACTTCTTCAGGTACTTCTTCAGGTACTTCTTCAGTTTCTCCATCATCTTCACCAGTTTGATCTGTAACTTCATTACTTGAAATAAAATCATTTGTAATTGAGTTTAAATAATTTGAAACACCATTCATCCAACCAGTGTATGTCATTATTCCAATAATAATTAGGATGATTCCACCAGCTTTAATTGTGTATTTTAACAAATTACGTTTTTTATTTAAGAAAGCTAAAATTCCTGTGGTAAACAAACCTAAAACTAAAAACGGAATAGTAAATCCTAATGTATATAGTAAAATAAGCATTCTACCTACCATTGCACTCTTAGCACTTGATGCAAGGATAAGCACTGAAGATAACATAGGACCAATACAAGGTGTCCATGCAAAACTAAATGTAAAACCCATTACAAAGGCCACTAGAGGATTCATTTTCCTATTTGTAATCTTAGAGCCTAATCGCCTTTCTTTTTGAAGAAATTTCAGCTCAAATACTCCTAGCTGAAATAGTCCCAAGACGATTATTATAATACCGCCTATACGTGTAAATACATTTTGATAGCGATTAAAAAAACCACCTACTGCTGTAAAAGCTGTAAGTAAAACAAAAAAAGCAAAAGATATTCCTAAAACAAAGAACAATGTATGTAAAAATACAGTTTTCCTTTCATATCGTATTACCCCATCAACATCCTCTTTTGCATTACCTGCTAAATAGGTCATATACACAGGAAGCAAAGGAATAATACAAGGTGAAAAGAAAGAAATTAATCCTTCAATAAAGACTAGTATGAAACTAATATTTTCTCCTGAAATAATATCAAACATAATATTTATCTCCTATTTTATAAATGTTTAATTTAGTTTTGTTAAACCATAGTTTTTAAAACTTTACCTTATATTTCAGTTTATATAATTGTATACAAACTTTTTATTAACTTTGATGAGTTACAAACTAGTCTAACAATTTTGCAATAAAGTCAATTTTTCTTAATTATACCATGAAAATTACATCAAACAAACTATATGTTGTTAAGTATATTTTTTAACAAACTATATGATGATTATATTCTACATTCTCCTTGCTTATGTTTTATCCTCATCTTTCATGTTGCTTGTTTACAAAAGATAGAATAATATAATAGTAAGATAAATAATTTAACCTAATATAACCAGGAGGTACTTTTTACATGAATCTATCACAAGAGCCACAATTTAAAGGTTTTAAGCTATTATTAGTTGAAGATGATAAAGCTATAGCAGAAGGATTAGCTTACTATTTAGATGCGGAAGGCTTTTTGTTAACTTGCTGCCACGATTTTGCATCAGCATCAAATACAATTGAAAACACGAGATTTGATCTTGCAATTTTAGATATTTCACTCCCTGATGGTAATGGTTTTGATATATGCAATAAAATTAAACAAACAAGTGATACTCCCGTCATCTTTCTAACTGCCAGAGATGATGAAGGCAGCACTGTAATGGGTCTAGATATAGGAGCTGATGATTATATTACAAAACCTTTTAGAATTAGAGAACTTCACTCTAGGATAAAGAGTGTTTTAAGAAGGTCTGGTAAAACAGGTTCAGGTAATAATTATGACATAATAGAAATAGATTCCCTCACCCTTAATCTCAAAGAAGGAAAAGTTCAAAAAAATGAAAGTGAAATTTATTTAACAGCATTGGAATATAGACTATTTCTTACCTTACTGCAAAACGAAGGTCAGGTCCTTACAAGAAGTCAACTACTAGAAAGCATCTGGGATGTCTCAGGAGACTTTGTAAATGATAACACCTTAACAGTTTATATTAAAAGGCTAAGGGAGAAAATTGAAGATGACCCTCAAAACCCCACCATCATCAAAACTGTTAGGGGTATGGGATACAAAATATAGCAATTTTAAAAGGAGACACTTATGCTTTTGTTAAGAAATAAAGAGCTTAGACGTATGATGTTTTTTTCTTTACTAACTATACTTATATTTTCAGTAATTGGACTAATTATTGATCAAAGATTAGCCTTATTATTGCTAATTCAAGGTCTTTTATTAATCATCTTTTTCTTATTATTTACCCTATCTCGTTATCTACAAGTCAAAAAGCTATCTACATATCTTCGCAGGATCCGCCAAGGAGAACACTCCCTAGATCTAAGAGATAATGAAGAAGGGGAACTAAGCATTTTAAAAAATGAAATATATAAAGTTACAAGTATGCTTTCAGAATATAACGAAAAACTAATAAATGAAAAGACCCATTTAGCTGACCATATGGCCGATATATCACACCAGCTTAAAACTCCTCTTACATCAATGATGGTTATGACAGACTTACTACAAGATGACCATCTTCCAACTGATAAAAGAAAGGAATTTATTAGTAAGATATCTTCCCAGTTAAAACGGATAGAATGGCTTGTTTCATCTCTTCTTACAATTTCAAAACTTGATGCTGGAGTTATTGAAATGAAATCTACAAATGTCCATGCAGATGATTTAATAAAGTCTAGTCTTGAACCCCTTTTAATTTCTTTAGAGATAAGAGAGATTAGCTATATAGTTAGTGGTGGACAAAACCTTGTCTACTGCGATAAATACTGGACTAGGGAAGCTATTATTAATATTTTAAAAAACTGTATTGAACATACAAGTTCAGGTGGCCAATTGTTTATCGATATATCTGATAACCCCCTGTACAGTCAAATAAAAATCACAGATACTGGTATTGGGATAAGCAAAGAGGATTTACCTTATGTATTTACTAGGTTTTATCGCGGGAAGAACTCATCGAATGATAGCGTTGGAATTGGCCTTTCTATGTCTAGAAGTATTATTCAAACCCTAGGTGGAAACATCACCGTGAAAAGCCAAGTTGGTAAGGGAAGTACTTTTTACATTAAATTATATAAGTCTGTAGTTTAAAATACTATAAGCCTATAGCTTTAATATTTTATTAGTCTGTGGGTAAAAGTAATATGAATATATATTTTGCTTCTTAATTTCAAAGTGCAGTGAACAACCATTTGTATGATAAAAATGATTATTCACTGCACTTATAATTTTAAAGCAAATCAGTTAAGTAGTTGACCTGATTGTATTCTTTCTTTTAACTCTTTGACTTTTTCTTCAATTGTATTTATTACCTTTAAAAATTCTTCATCACTTTTTCCACTTGGGTCATCTAAGCCCCAGTCTTCCCTATGTTTAGATGGAAGATTTGGACATTCAACATTACACCCCATAGTTATAACAACATCAAGGGTTGGAATTTCGTCGATTATCTTTGAATGCTGGCTTTCTTCCATATCAATTCCATAATGTTCTATGATTAATCGCACTGCATCTTGATTTATCTCAGGCTTAGTCTCAGTACCCGCTGAGTAACTCTCAAAAGTATCAAAAGCAAAATGTTTACCTAGGGCTTCTGCTATCTGACTTCGACATGAATTGTGTACACATATAAATCCAACTTTAACTTTGGTATTCATTATATTCACCTCACCTCTTCTTAGTCTATTTAATAATATTATTTATTGTTTTACCATTTCTTCTTAGTTTATCTAATAATACTATTTATTCTTTTATCATTTATCTAAATTGGGTTACCATAATCTGTCCGCTAATTACATAATATATAAGCCTATATTCCTAGCAACAAGCTAGCAGTAGCAAAATATACAATAAGTGCTACTGCATCAACTACAGTTGTTATTAGGGGACCTGCCATTATTGCAGGATCTAGTTTAAGCTTCTTTGCAATAATAGGTAGTAAACCACCAACAATCTTTGATAAAACTACTGTAACTACCACTGTTATAGATACAGTTATAGCAATAAAGAAACTAACCTTTTCAAAATAGTATATCCTTAGAAAGTTTACAAAAGATAAAGATATACCTACTATTATACTTACCTTTAGTTCTTTCCACATTACCCTAAAGAGATCTTTAATCATTATTTCTTTTAGGGCTAATCCCCTTATAATTAGGGTTGATGATTGGGATCCTGCATTACCACCTGTATCCATAAGCATGGGTATAAATGCTGCAAGTACCGTAACTGACTGTAAGGCATGATCATATTTTCTAATGATTCCTCCTGTAAAAGTTGCAGAAATCATTAGTACTAAAAGCCAAGGTATTCTATGTTTAGCTAATTGAAATGCACTGGTTTTTAAGTATTCTTTTTCAGTAGGCTCCATAGCTGCCATTTTTTGAAAGTCTTCAGTGTTTTCTTGGTCTATAACATCTAAAATGTCATCTACAGTTACTATACCTACTAACCTGTTTTCATTATCTACAACTGGCATTACCACATAATCATATTTTTTAAATAGCATGGCTATTTCTTCTTGGTCATCATGAGTATTAACGTAAGCATCATCTTTGTCCATTATATTTTCGATTATTTCAGATTCATCACTTAATATTAACTTTCTTAGGGTAATAGAGCCCTCTAATACCCTTTTGTTATCCATAACAAAACAAGTATCAATAGTGGCTTTATCTACACCAGTTCTTTTAATATAGTCAACCGCTTCTTTTACTGACATTTCCTTTTTTAGGTCAACATACTCAATAGTCATTATACTTCCAGCTGAATCAATAGGGTATTTTAAAAATTGATTAATAAGCTTTCTTTTCTCAGTATCAGTATTGTTTAAAATTTTCTTTACGATATTTGCCGGCATTTCTTCTAAGAAATCAATGGCATCATCAAAAAATAATTCATCTACTATTTTTATAACTTCTTTGTCTGTAATTGATGCCACAAGAAATCTCTTAAGTTCGTAAGACATGTGGGAGAACACATCTGATGCTATTTCTTTTGGAAGCATCCTAAAAATTAATAGAACTTTGTTTTCTTCTATCTCTTCAAACAAATGTGCAATATCAACTATGTTTTCATTTACAAGCTCTTTCCTTGCGTCTACATATTTACCTTTTTCAATAAGGTCAATAATTTCTTTATTCACAGTAGCCCTCCTATAATAGAGCCACATCTATTTAATAGCAATTATGGCCCTACACCTATTATTCTTATTATGACATGTTAAAAAACTACTAGGTCCCGGATGAGAATCCATAATTACCACCTCTTTTTTTAATATATTTTATTTAAAACCTTTAGATACTCCCTAATTATAGCATATTACGTTCAATAATGATAGCTTTATGAATTGAATAAAAGCTATCTTAAGCACATTATACATTAGTAATTTGTCTAAGTTGATTATCAAATTGATTAACTGTATCATAAGACACACCTGAAAACATAAACATGGTTCGTAGTGTCATCTTATTTACAAATGTTTCAATAATTTCCTTGTCGATCTTTTCCCCATTTCTCATTTCTTTCATTGCTTCTAGTGCTTTATCCATAACAGGTTCTATAATGTCTTTTGCCTTATCATTTTCTAATAGTCTTTCTAATGTGCAATCTACTGAGAGATAATCATAAGTATCGTCAACTGTTTTATCTTTATACTTTGGATCAGTAAGCTTGCCGTCACCAAAATCTCCAAAGACTTCTTTTAACCATTCTATACTATCACTAACCCACTTATTAGCCCTATTGCTAATATCTGTATCTTTTTTTATTACTGATGAGTTAGCTATAGAAAAGCCATGGGGGCCAAAGCTATAAATATGACTTTCAAAGGAAATATTGTTCTCTACAAGGGCATTAATGAAATTAGTTGAGTTCTCAATTGGAACTGTAGTATCAGTTCTTGATGAAAACACAAAACACGGACAAGTATCTTTATCTACTTGACTAACCACATCAGGAGCTGTTGGCTCACAAAGCTTGGCTAGATTGCCTATAGTTACCGCATATCCAAGTATTGCTGCATTAGGTCTGTTCTTTGACATAGTTGCTGCACTAGCTGCCAAATGTCCTCCAGCAGAAAAACCAATAACTGCAATTTTGTCCCTATATATATTCCATTCATCAGCACGGCTTTGAATTAGTTCCATGGTTTGTTCATAATCAGATAAGGGATTAGGCCAAGTTGCATGTTCAGCAACAGAATAACGCAAAATAAACACATGATAGCCAGCCTTCAAATATGCAAATGCTACAGGTTCTGCTTCCCTATCTGAGCAATATTGGTATGCTCCACCTGGTATAATAATTATTGCTGGACGTTTTGGGATATTGTCAAACTTACCTCCTACTTGCTGAATATAACTAGTTAATGTTACCTTTCTTCCTTCATTTAATACAATAACTTCTGACTTCATAAGCTTCTCCTTTTAAACCAATGGGACGGTAGATACTCAAATCCAAGTCCCCGTCCCATGCCACTCTTCCTATTCATTATTGTTACTTCAATATTAGCAAGAAGTTCCCTTGAATTCAAGGGAACTTCTTATGAATTTATATTTTTTATATTAACTTGATCACATATGAATTACTGTGGCATATACTATCCATTTTATCCATTAATCCTGTTGCCTAACTAATTGCTTCTAAGTTTTATGATTGTCTTAAGGTCACTTATTGTTCCTAATATTAAATGATATCTCCATGTCTAAAACATCGGAAATAAACTTCGATAATCCCTCTATACCTAGATCTCCAGCTACTATAAATTCATACTTGCCATCATTCCATTGAACAATATTAATTATAGACTTGTTCTCAAAGGAGTTTATATAAGTTGTCAAATCTTTATTTTCTTCATTAAAGGCCCTATACTCCGCATTTTTGCCATCTATTGTCCCAACTATAGATGTTAAGCCCGACTTCTTTTGAACTAATAAAATGGTTTTATCCTGAGACTTTCGTCCGCCTTTTACAGTAAAGTGAGTTTTATATATATTATTTGCTTGGTCAACTGCCATATAGTTTTGCTCAAATTCAATAGGCAAATTATTAATATTAATAGTTTTAAAACCAAGCAACTTTTCTGCATCTTCTATACTTGTTACATTTTGCTCAATATCAGTATCCACTTTTACAATGTCATCAAGCTCATCCTTGGTACCTAAGAATACCAAGCCTAAATATACAAATATTATTCCTAGTGATATTGTGATAATAATTGAAAGTTTAATCTTCCTTTCTTCTTTTGACTGGTCAAATTTAACCTTTTTATAATAGGGTCTTACCTTGTTAAACTCAATCACCTTAGGAGCAATATATTTTTCTTTTCTGTTTCCTATATAAACTTTTTTATATTTACTAGTAGTATACATCTTTATGGCTCCTTTCATTGGACTTTTTCTTAGCCAATTTAAAACAGTTTTGGTGGTTATTTAATACTCATTTATATTATGGCTTTATTATGTGAAAATAATTACAAAATTTAAAAAATGCTGTGAATTAGGATAATAAAATCCAATTCACAGCATAATAAACTAATACAAATATTTTATTCTAAAATCTAAACAACTAATAATTAAAATTATAAATACGAAACAAGGACTTTAGAGCAAGTCTGATATATTCCTCATTACCTGACTGATTTCAATATGTTGAGGACAAACCTCTTCACACTGACGGCATTCTATACAATCAGATGCATTAACATCAAATCTAGAATACATTTCTTTTGCCTTTTCTTCATTATCATAAGCTATTGCATTGTAGGCTGTAAAAATACCCGGAATATTCAGTCCACTTGGGCAAGGAAGGCAGTATTCACACTTAGTACAAGGAACAAGTGCCAAATCATCATGAGCTTTTTTTGCTTTAGCATAAAACTCATAATCTTCCTCGGTTAAGCTTCCTATCTTGGTCTTATCAGCATATACTAGGTTCTCCTTTAACTGGTCCATAGTACTCATTCCACTAAGAAGAATACTAACCTCAGGATTACCCCAAACAAAGTCTAATGCCCACTGTACTGGTGATTTGGCATCACCTAGGGAATCAATTACAACTTGTGGAGGATTAGCAAGCTTTCCACCAAGTAAAGGCTCCATAATAATAACACCAAGATCTTTATCAGCAGCATATCTTAGTCCTTCAATTCCTGCTTGATAATATGTATCTATATAATTAAACTGTATCTGACAAAAGTCCCATTTATCGCTGGCATCAGCAATGGTCTTAAAAGCTTCTAAATCATCGTGAAACGAAAAGCCCATATGGCCAATACGTCCATCTTCTTTTGCCTTTTCCATCTTCTCAATTATATTGTACTTTAAAACAACGTCATCAAACCTATCTTTATACAAAGCATGTAGTAAATAAAAATCAATATGATCCGTTTGTAGTCTTTTTAACTGCTCATCTAGCAAACGATCAAAGTCCCCTTCTTCCTTAATTAGCCAAACAGGACTTTTAGTGGCTAGAAAAGTCTTTTCTCTATAACCATCCTTTAGAGCCTTACCAACAAGAAACTCGCTTTGACCATTATGATATCCATAAGCGGTATCTACATAGTTAATCCCACTATCAATTCCATGACGTATCATAGCTATAGCTTCTTTTTCGTCAATTACCTTCTCATTATCCCTAACTATTTCAGGAAGTCGCATAGCCCCCATACCTAAAATTGAGGCCTTTTTACCTGTCTTACCTATTTCCCTATATTGCATACATTTCACCTCTAACTTATTATTAGTAACTAGTAACAAAATCTTAAACTTACTTATATCCATTGTACCATATCTTAAGGATATTTTAAAATATAATCTCTTGTAAAAAAGGCTTGCTCTCCATTAGTAAACACTTTATTTAGTGTTTTGGTAAAGGAGACCAAGCCCAATATTTTATCAGTTAAGGGTTAATTAAGCTTTACCGTCACAGCCTAATACATTAACAATTTTATGTTTAACAACATCTTTAACATTTGAACGACCAGCAGTTAAATAACCTCTTGGATCGAAAATCTCTGGCTTTTGCCATAACACTTCTCTAACACCAGCAGTAAGTGCAAGACGTAAATCTGAGTCAATGTTAATCTTACATACAGCTGACTTAGCCGCTTGTCTTAACATATCTTCAGGAATACCAATAGCATCATCTAATTTTCCGCCATTCTCTTTTATAATTCTAACGTATTCTTGAGAAACACTTGATGCACCGTGAAGTACTATTGGGAAGTTTGGTAGACGTCTTTCAATTTCTTCTAGAATATCAAAACGCAGTTTTGGGTTTTGTCCTGGTTTAAACTTGAAAGCACCGTGGCTTGTTCCTATTGCAATTGCAAGAGAATCAACTCCTGTACGATCAACAAATTCTTCTACTTCGTCAGGCTGTGTAAAGGTAGCATCTTCATCGGCTACATTAACATCATCTTCTACCCCTGCTAATTGGCCTAATTCACCTTCTACAACTACTCCCTTTGAATGAGCATATTCTACTACTTGTTTAGTAAGTGCAATATTGTCTTCAAATGAAAGGTGAGAACCATCAATCATAACAGATGTAAATCCTCCATCAATAACTGACTTACATATTTCAAAATCTGCACCATGATCAAGATGAAGTGCAATAGGAATATCATATTCTAGAAGAGCAGCTTCTACTAATTTAACTAGATATGAATGCTTAGCATACTTTCTAGCTCCTGCAGATACTTGTAGTATAAGCGGGGAGTTTAATTCTCCAGCAGCTTCAGTAATTCCTTGAATAAGTTCCATATTGTTTACATTGAAAGCTCCAATTGCATATCCGCCTTCATAAGCTTTTTTAAACATCTCGGTTGTTGTAACTAATCCCATAACATTTACCATCCTTAATTTTTATATTTAGGTTTTTTATTGGTTATCCTATAAACCATTATGAATATGTAATTTGTATTTAGCAATTAAAGATAAACACATAATATAAAATAATAATAATCTACACTATTATCACCTTAAATGATACCAAATATAGGCTCTTAAAACAAGCATAATCTAACATTTTCTTTGTGTCTGATAAGTATTTATCAATGACTTTTATCTTCTATACTACTTACTATAAGCTAACTACTGTATAAACATTGCATCTCCAAAACTAAAAAATCTATATTTTTCTTTTACTGCTGTATCATATGCATTTAATACATTATCACGTCCTGCCAAAGCAGAAACCAACATTATTAAAGTTGATTCAGGTAAGTGGAAGTTGGTTATTAAGCAATCTAAGACCTTAAACTTATATCCAGGATATATAAAAATATCTGTGTAGTCACTTCCTGG
>CAZOSE010000018.1:3942-4240 GCA_964582385.1 uncultured Lachnospiraceae bacterium | reverse complement strand
TACCACCATTTTTCTTAGTATAATTGATCTTATCAGCTTCTTCTTTGCTTATTTGATAGAATTCCGAATGCATATGGTGTTCCAATATATCATCTTCTTTTACAGGCCTAAATGTCCCAAGACCTACATGTAGTGTTACATTTGCAATTATAACACCCTTGTTTTCAATTTGTTTTAGTAAATCATCTGTAAAATGAAGGCCTGCTGTTGGTGCTGCGGCTGAACCTTCATACTTTGCATATACTGTTTGGTAGCGACTCTTGTCTTTTAACTCATGAGTAATATATGGTGGCAAAGG
>CAZOSE010000018.1:0-3932 GCA_964582385.1 uncultured Lachnospiraceae bacterium | reverse complement strand
CATTTGCCCAAGCTTGTCTAATATTTCTTCAAAGATTCCCTTATAATGAAACTTAACAAGTCGGTTTCCCTCCTCGCTAACTTCAAGGACATCTGCCTCTAAAATCCCATCTCCAAACATGAGCCTTTGTCCTACTCTTGCGCTTCTTCCTGGCTTTGCTAGAGTCTCCCAAGTATCATTTTCATTTCTTTTTAGTAAAAGTAGTTCAACCTTACCACCGGTATTTTTCTTTTCACCGATAAGTCTTGCAGGTATAACTTTTGTATTATTTATTACAAGACAATCTCCCTCATGTAAATAGTCTAAAACATCTCTAAATATTTTATGTTGTAGCTCATGAGCATTCTTATCTACAATCATTAATCTAGAACTAGACCTGTCTTCTATTGGGTCTTGTGCAATTAATTCTTCTGGTAAATTAAAATTAAAATCTTGCTTCTTCATCTTGTCTCCTAAGGGTTATTTATCTACTTCTAGAGCTCCTTGGCCTATCAAATAATTAACAAATTGCCTTGCTGTTCTTCCTGATACCCCGCCGTGGTTAAGTTCCCACATCTTTGCCCTTTGTTCTAATTCCTCACTGGAAATTCTTAGACTTCCTGAGGCTTTTACTATACCACTTACAATCTCAATATACTCTTTGTAAGATGGTGACGAATAATTAATAGTTACACCAAACCTAGATGCCAAAGATAACTTTTCTTGCATTGTATCTGAACGGTGCAGCTCATCGTCTCTATCTGAACGATCCTTCCAAGTCTCTCGTATTAAGTGACGCCTATTGGATGTAGCATAGATTAAAACATTTTCTGGTTTTTCCTCTAGCCCACCTTCTATTATAGCCTTTAAGTACTTGTATTCTGTTTCAAATTCTTCAAAAGATAAATCATCCATAAAAATAACAAATCTATAATTTCTATTTTTAATTTGAGCTATAACGCTAGATAGGTCTTGAAACTCATGTTTATAGATTTCTATCATGCGAAGTCCTTTTGAATAATACTCATTTAGAATGGCCTTTACACTTGAAGACTTTCCTGTCCCGCTATCTCCAAACAAAAGTACATTATTAGCACTTCTACCATTTACAAAACTCTCAGTATTATCAATTAGCTTTTTCTTTTGAATTTCATAGCCTATTAAATCATCTAAAACAATATCATCAGTATTATTAATCGGTTCAAGTATTACTTCTTTTTGGCTATGTATATTGAACTTGTAGTTTAAGCGAAAAGCTTTATTAAGCCCAAGAGTCCCAACTCCATAAGTCTTGTAAAAACTAGTGACAATGTCAAATACTTCATTGCCGTCTTTAGCATCATTAATATTCTTACTTAAACTTCTTACTTTATCACTAACACTTTTGTTGTATCTCTTTGTGTTTTTTTCAATAGACCTGTAATTGGTGATAGTCGTAAAACAGTTAATTCCTAGTTCCTCTTCGATAACTGAAAAATCATAATCAAAGAGTTTTTTAAAGATATTAAAATCTGACTTAGCAAATTGGTTGACACTTCCCTCTTTCGGACCAGTCTTTTCACAAATAACACTAAATGGGTTTTCACTGGTGGCTATAATAAAAGCAAGATAGTTTTGCCATAAGTTATCACTAAAACCAAATTCAGTGCTAATATCTAGTAAAAGATGGATCTGTCCATATATCTCACTAATAAAGTCTGATTTTTTATAGTCCAAATCACTATCTCTTGATTTTAAAAATCTATATTCATCCAATATATCTGATAGGGAATAAAGAATATCTCCCCTATTTATATTTTTATAAACTATTAAATCTGATAATAATCTTTTCATAATATTATAGTTCATCTCTTAATTGGTCCTAGAAAAAAGAAGAACTTGTCTACACCACCTTTATTCTTATAATTACATTCTCTCAGGTGCATTAAATCCTAAAATGTCGATACTAGTCTCTAGAATATCTAACACTAATTTAATCAGGGTAATCCATGCTTCTTGTTTATCTTTGTCTTCTTCAGCAATAATTTTATTCTCATGATAGAAAGTATTAAATGCATCAGATAAATCATATACATACTTACAAATTTTATGAGGTGCATATTCTTCATAAGCATTAGCAATAGTTTCATTAAATTTAGTGGCCTCAATCATTAGGTTTATTTGGCTATCTATATCATAAGAACGAATAATACCCTTATCTAGCTTATTGCCTGTGGCTTTCTCATAATTCTTAAGAATCGATTTAATTCTAACAATTGTATATAAAATGTATGGTCCAGTATTACCTTCAAAGGATGTAAATCTATCAATGTCAAAGATATAGTCTTTCGATGCTTGATTCGATAAATCTCCGTATTTAAGTGCTGCAAGCCCAACTACTTTTGAAGTTTCCCTTGCTTCTTCTTCGGAAATTGCACGATTTTCCATCATTTTGTTGTAAACTTCATCATTAATGCTGTCTATTAGGGATTCAAGACGCATTACACCACCATCTCTAGTTTTAAATGGTTTACCATCTTTACCATTCATTGTTCCAAAACCTTGAAAAGTAAGTTCTACATCTTCACCAATAATCTTTGTTTTCTTTGCTGCACGAAAAACTTGTTCAAAATATAATTCTTGTCTTTTATCAACTACATATATGATTGTATCAGGATCAAATAGTTTTTTACGTTCTACTATAGTTGCAAGGTCTGTAGTGTTATAAAGAGTAGCTCCATCTGATTTTAATACCATACATGGTGGAATTTCTTTGGTATCTGTCTCTTCTTTTACATCTATAACTAAGGCACCATCACTAATTCTTGTATAGTTATTATCTTTCATGTATTTAACCATGTCTGGAATATACTCCTGGGCATCACTTTCTTTTTTCCATAGATCAAAGCTTACATTTAAGTTATCATAATTTCTCTTTAGGTCAGTAATAGACACATCTAAAATGTGATTCCATAAAGCTGTATATCCTCTATGTCCGTTTTGAAGTAAGAAAGTTGCCTGCTTTGCTTCTTCTTTATATTCAGGGTTTTCCTTAGAATATTCATTGGCAGCAGGATATATCTCTTCTAATTCTGATATTGTAAATGGTGGGGCCTCTGGGTAATCTCCTTGGTAGCTCTCATCAAAATATACAAGTTCTGGCTGCCTTTTCTTTAGCTCTGTAATGATTAGCCCCATTTGTAGACCCCAGTCTCCTAAGTGAACATCACCTATTACCTCATTGCCGACAAATCTAGCCAATCTCTTTATACTTTCACCTATAACAGCAGAACGAAGATGGCCAACATGGAGCGGTTTTGCCACGTTTGGACCACCATAGTCTATTACTATTGTCTTTGGGTTTTTGTTTTCTTCAAATCCAAGTTTAGAATCTTTATTCATATCATTTAGATAATCCGCAAGGAATTCGGAATTAACATCAATATTTATAAAACCAGGTTTGATTACTTCAATTTTGTGAAATAATTTACTAGATTCTAGCGAAGCTACAACATCTTCTGCAATCACTATAGGAGCCTTCTTATATTCCTTTGCAGCAGCTAGTGCACCATTGCACTGGTATTGGCATAAATCAGGTCGGTTTGAAAGTGTAACCTTACCGTAACTTTTACCATATCCTTTTTCTTCAAATGCATTAGAAATCTCTTGCGTAATTATATTTAAAATACTCTTCATACTGTTCCTCCGTTAATACTACAAATATTTTAGTTTTTAAATTTTCTTATTGTACTTTAACATATTTATTTTTTAAAGTAAATAGTAAGACACGAGGGATGCCCCCTCGTGTCTATTAATCAATTACTTTCTCCATATCTAACTCAAGTTTCTCACCCTTTTCTATTACTATATGGCCTGATTCATATGGTTTATTATCAACTGTTAAATAAACCTTCTTAACACCATAATAATTAGCAAAAGTGTTTACTATACTTTGTAGAATTAAACTCTCTCCT
>CAZOSE010000017.1:0-17957 GCA_964582385.1 uncultured Lachnospiraceae bacterium | reverse complement strand
TGTGGTAATGGTTCTACCCCTGTTTTCTTAATTATACCGTCTATAACTTCTTTAACAGTCATTAGTTATCCTCCTCCATAATCCATTCAACTGGCACTACAGCAGCCATTCTTATACCGCCCTCTTCGTTAGGGTGTACACCGTCTCCAAGATGACAGCTATCATACATTTTATCTGGATATTTATCATCTCTTATAGCCAAATCAAAATCTACTATTCCATCAGATAAGTCCTGTTCTCTAATCCATTGATTTACATCTTGTCTCAGTGTCTCTACAGTATCAAACCATTCTAATTCTTCATTTTTAAAAGGCAGAACTGTTCCAATTAGAATCTTACTTCCCTTACTATGAGCAGTATCTATTAATTGTCTTAAAGCATTTGTATACTCATCTTTTGAGACTATTTCATTAGATCGGTTAAAAAAATATGGATGAGTAAAATCATTTATACCAATAAGTACTACTACATAATCAGGTCTATCATTCTGATAAATATCATTTTCAAATCTTTCTATACCTGGACTTCCAAAAATCGTTCCACCACCGGGAATGTCTGGTGCAGGTGTATAATCATGTAGTAATCTATTACCTCCCAGGCCTCTGTTAACTATAGTAACTTTACCTGGATATTTATCTTTAATTATATCAGTTAAGCCATCGCTATAATATGACATATGGGTTATAGAATCACCAAATAAAGCAATAGTCTTTACCTTACTATTTGCCAATACTTCTATATTGCTAATACCATAGATATGGTTAGCCCTGTTTTCATCATACTGAAGAACCTTATATATCTCATAGTTACTAGTCTCTTTAAACTCTTGGTTCATGGTATAATTCCCACCCTGACCATAGCTAGTATTCCAACTTTTTGCTGACCAAGAAGAAGCTACTGCATAAATATTTGTTTCATTTTTAATATATATAGACAAGACTATGTCCATAGATGAATCAATAGAAAGATCTATTTCATCACTGTAAAAGGCTTGTCCTGGTTCTATTTTTATAAGCTCTTCATCCTTATAAGTAACAGTCTTAAGTTCTTCTATAAGCGAAGAATCTCTTTTTACCTTGCCTAAGGTTACCTGGTCTAGGATAAGTGGTTCATTTGAATAAAGATTGGAAAACCTAATCCTTATTTTATCCCCATCTAGGTTGTTAGCAAAGTATCCTCTTACTGTAGTGTCTTCAATTGTTGCTATACAAGCATTATGATTTACTGGCAAATAGCTCCAGGCCATTTTCCACTCCATCTAGTCACCTTCCTATCTAATCTTTAGTTATCCAAGTCTGTAGACAGTAATTATAACCTGTCCTTCTTCAGCTCCTGGATCTAGGGCTCCAACATATACACCGTGGTTTAACCAGGCATATTTTCCATTTATATCTGCTTTAAAACGAGGGCTTGTCTTAATCCTGCTGTCAGAATCACCTTTAATAACCCCTTCGTTTTGAACATCTATATATTCACCATCAGATGTTTTTAATAAATATTTTGCAAATACATGGGCTAGATTTGAATCCGAATCTAAAGTAGTGTTCCAGTCAGCTCCTCCAGGAACTACCTCACCACTTACTTTACCTTCAACTGTCCCACCAACAATGGGAATTACTCGAAGATAGCCTCTTCCTTCATTTTTCACTTCATAATCCTTAGCACATTGTACATGGATAGTCATAATGTGTTCTGCTTTTAAATTCATAGTAAAACTACTCCTTCACGGCTCCAACAATTACACCTTTGATAAAGTATTTTTGTATAAAAGGGTATATAAGAACAATTGGCAAAATTCCAATAACAGCCATAGCCATTCTTACGGAGGTACCTGGTAAATTAACATTTCCTAAACCTAGAAAGTTGGAAGATCCAGATTTTAAGAACTGGACATTATTCATTATTTTAATTAATAGATTTTGTATACCAAAGTATTCTGATTTTGTAATATAGTACAATCCATTAAGCCAATCATTCCAATAAATCAGTGCAGTAAACAAACTAATAGTAGCAACAACAGGTACTGATAAGGGAACTATTATTTTAATAAAGGTCTTAATTTCACTAGCTCCATCTATCTGTGCTGATTCTAATATTGATTCATGTATATTATTTGAATAATAATTTCTAACCAAAAAGACATTGAATGCTGTAACTAGATAGTTAGGTATTGCCAATGCCCATATTGTGTTTTTTATACTAAATATGTTTGACCACATCATATAACTAGATACTATACCACCATTAAATAACATGGTAAAAAACACGAAAAATGATAACGCATTTCTATACTTAAAGTTCTTTCTTGACATTGGATAAGCAAGCATGGTTGTAAATAACACACTTGATACAGTCCCAATTGCTGTTACAAGAATTGTTACGCCATAAGCTCTAAGTATCATCTTACCCTGATTAACTAAATAATAGTAGGCATCTAAACTCAAAGCTTTAGGAAAATAAGCATATCCATTGGCTATTAAAGCGTTTTCGCTAGTAAAAGAAGCTATAACTATCAATACAATCGGGAGTAAGGTTATTATTGTTAAGATTGTAAGTATTACTGTGGCAAAGCCTTTAAATATTTTCTCGTCTGAACGTACAAACATAATATCCTCCTAAAACAAAGCATTGTCGTTATCGACTTTTCTAACAACTGCATTAGCCGTAACAACAAGCACAAATCCAACAACCGATTGATATAGGGCAGCTGCAGCAGACATTCCTACGTCCTGCAACTCCATTAGGCCATGATACACATAAGTATCAATAGTCTGAGTTGTTTTAAACAAGGCTCCTGAGTTCATAGGAACTTGATAGAATAATCCAAAGTCTGAATAGAATATTCTTCCTATAGCCATTAAAGTAAGTATAATAACTGTAGGTTTTAACATAGGTATGGTAATATATCTTATTTGCTCAAGTTTCTTAGCTCCATCAATTTTTGCCGCTTCAAATATTCCCTTATCAATTCCTGATATACTTGCCATATATATAATACTGCTATAACCTACACTCTTCCATAGGTATACAAAGGTCAGGATAAAGGGCCAGTATTGAGGCGAAGTATACCATGCTACTTCCTTACCACCAAAAGACTTAATAACTGTATTATTGATAAAGCCTGTATCTGCATTTAAAAATGCATATGCAATAAATCCAATCACTACCCATGATAATAAATTTGGTAACAATAGGGATGATTGAAAAATTTTCACTCTAAACTTTTCTCCTAGTTCACACATTAATATTGCAACTATAATTGCAAAAACTGTTCCTAGGATAATAAATGTAATATTATATAATAATGTATTTCTAACAATTAAAAAGGCATCCTGACGGAATAGATATTTAAAATTATTTAAGCCATTCCAATCACTACCAAAAATACCTTTAACATAACTATAATCCTTAAAGGCCAAAAAAACTCCAAACATAGGCAAATAATTGTTAATAAGGATGTATATAATTCCAGGTAATGCTATTAAAAGAAGGGGACCATTTTTGGTCAGTCCCCTATTTTTCCTCTTGTTATTTTTTTTCATAATTTGGCTCCAATTTAGTTATTAACTAACCATTCATCCAGTTGAGTTTGTTTAGCTTCAATGATAGAATCTAAACCTGCTTCTGAAAGTTTATTTCTAAACTCTGGAATCATAACTTCTGGATCAACGCTACCACATAATAATCCTGGTAGATATTGATTAATAACGTTAACTACTGCTGTATATTCAGTTTTAACTCCGCTAGAATCGAAAGTAAAGCCCATAGCAGGAGATTTCTTAGCTAAATGATTTTGTTCTTCTTCCCAAACTAAGGATTCTTTAGATGTTCCTTCCATAGGATGCATTATGAAGAAGTTACCTAGTGTACCACAACTTAATTGAGCTGTATATGGTACTGATGCAGCGTCTTGTCCTTCAGGGTAAGACATAAATCCATCTTCACTTAGTACATAATCTCTGCCTTCAAGTCCGTATATTATAAGGTTAGTAACATCAGGATCTGTAAATGTTAAGTTTAAAAACTTTAGTGCAGCTTCTGGAACATCAGATGTTGATGAAACCATCCAGGATAATGCGTTAATTGATGTTGTATCAAGGTAAGCATCACCAATTTGTACTGCTCCTAAAGGTATGCCTCCAACTTGAGCTGATAAAGATGCTGCAGTATCTTCAGGTGGATAACTATATGATGCTACATAACAGAAACTGTTCTCAGCTGACATAAGTTCTGTAGCTGTACTAGTTGTTGTAGCTGCATCTTGTAGAATTAGCCCTTCTTCATACCATAATCTAGCTAGGTCAGCGATACCAGCAAATTCATCTGTTCCATAATAATCAACTACATTCATATCTCCACCCATTAGTACTCCCTTAGGGCTAAAGTAGTCGTCTGTAAGATAATCAACCTCTGGAATAGTCATATTAACACCTGATGTTCCTGTTTGAACTGGAACAAGTGGAGTCATATCAGGATAAGCTTCCTTAACTGTTCTTAGTACATCTGTAAGATCAGAAGCAGTCTTTACCTTACTCATATCTAAATTTAACTCGTCTGCAATTTCTTGTTTGTAAATCACCATAGGTGTTAGAGCGTATGGTTTATAAGTAGGAATACCAAATAGTTTTCCGTCTTTCATAGTTGACTTTAGTATGTCTTCACCTAAAAGTTCAACTGTTTCTGCCGCGTGAGTTTGGGCTATGTCCGTAAGGTCATATGCCATATCACTAGACACACTTGTGTTAAAATCACCTAAAGATTGAAATAGGTCTATTTGATCTCCACCTTGTAAATTCAAACTTACTGTAGATGAATAATCAAAAATAGCTATAGGTAATAATTCAACCTCTACATTGATTTTTTCTCTAGTAATCACATTGATTTCTTCAGTAACTGTCTCTAAAACATCAGATGTAGGAATATTGTTAAAAGTAGCATATGCATATACCACCTTGTCGTAATCTTCCTTCTTATCTCCTTCAGAAGAAACATTTCCTTCATCCTTATCTTTTGATTCTGTGTTACCACAAGCAACTAATCCAATTACCATAACAACTGATAATAAAACAAATAATAGCTTCTTAATATTTTTCATTTTCTCATAACCTCCTTTTGTATACCTTAAGATAACACGATATTAATCAAATTGCTTTCAATTATAAGGCATATTCTTTCAATTTTAAGATATCCTCTTAGCTAATATATACTTTTGTTTATTTATATATTGTGATATTATAAAAGCAGCCTAGAAAAGGGGAACAGTTTAATGATGAAGAAAAAGTCCTTTGTTAACGAAATATTGATATTCCTACTAGTACTAGTCGGCCTCTTAATGGCAGTACTAGGAATATTCTTAGTCTCCTCATATAAGATACTTGAAAAAGAAATTTTTGACTCTTCCAAGTCCTTTCTTGAAATATATAGTAATGAAACAAATAATAGAATAGACGAAATGGACGGTGTTCTAAAGAAAATAACCTCAAGAAACACAGACTTGTTTAGAATTAAAAGTCAAAATAGCAACGTGCGAGCCCTCGCCTCTATATCTATATCAAACTATATGAAGGAAATAATGCTTGATAGAGATACCGCAGACCTTCTAGTCTTATACGATCAAAACCATAATGTTAGCCTTGATGCCATAAAGATTGGCTTTGATTTTGAAAGTAAAGATACCCTAAAGAATTTCACCAGTAGGGCTATTGAAGACGATAAGATTAATAGCTTTGAGTGGAACTTCCTTGAACTAAGTGAAGAGACCTACCTATATAAAATGTTGCTTACTGACAGCAGGTCTATTGCAATTTATATTAAAACAAGTCACTTTTTAGATAAGCTCCTTTTAGAAGAAACCGGAAACAGAACTATATTTTTAGCTAATAATTCAGGACAAATCGGAGCTGTTTGGGGTGCCACAACTGATGATATTGATATTGGCCGTAATATTGACGATATTAAATCACAAGATTATTATCAAACAAAGAAAGAGATTGTAGGAGAACAACTAACTATCTACTGTTTTACTAGAAAAAGCAGCATTCTACAACAAACCAATACAGGCATGATTTTAGTTGCCATTGCTGTCTCTGCTACTATTATGTTTATGATTTTTGTTTTAAGATATACAAGAAAGCAGATTGCAAAACCTATGAAAAACATGGTTGCCGATATTGAAAGAATTAAAAATGGTGAATATAACACTCGTATAAATGGTGACTTTAGAACTAGAGAATTCCAAATGCTTCAAGATACCACCAACCAGATGGTTGATGAAATTGTAGGCCTTAAGATCCAAGCCTATGAAAAGCGACTTGAGCTACAAGATATGGAGCTAAGAAGTATTAAACTCCAAATAAGGCCTCATTTCTTTTTGAATGCTTTAACAACAATATCAAGTCTAAGTAGACAAGAGAAATTTAACGAGATTAGCAATTATATTACTTCACTATCTAAGAATATAAGATATATGTTTCGCGCAGGCTTTCACACTGTAACCGTGAAAGAAGAAGTAAATCATGTTCAAAACTACTTTGAGATGCAAGAGCTGAAATATCCAGGGTGTGTCTTTTATTTGATAGATCTACCTGTAGATTTGGAGCATTGGCAAATACCACAGATGCTTATCCACACCTTTATAGAAAATGAATTCAAATATGCAATTTCAATGGATAAAGTGCTAACTATTTTAATTAAAATTAGCTTACAGACATATCAGAACGAAGAAATGCTCTTAATTGAAATTGAAGATGACGGTAAAGGCTATCCACAAGAAGTTCTAGATTATATGAACGGCAAAGCTAAAAGGGTTAGCGATAAGGGTAATAGAGTTGGCTTATGGAGTATTAAGAGAATGACAGAACTAATGTATGAAAGAAAGAACCTAGTAGTCCTAGATAATATAGAACCTTTGGGAAGTTTAAATAAGATATATATTCCTAAAAAACCTGCACACAAAATTGATAAATAGATTTATACTATTAGACCAGATTGATAATAATACAGATTCATGATGTTAGTCTAGATTGACAATAATACAGATTCATACTGTTAGATTGGATTGATAAAAATGATAAATATTTTAATTGTAGATGACGATATAGCAACTGTTGAAGTTATTAGAGATTCACTCGACTGGGAAAGACTTGGGATTAGTCAGGTATATACTGCCTATAATGTTGCTAGTGCCAAGAAAATACTAAAAAAACATCCAGTGGATATTATTATTAGTGATATAGAAATGCCCCAAGCATCAGGTTTGGATCTGCTAAAGTGGGTTAGACAAGAAAGATATAATAGCGAATTCTTACTTTTGACTTGCCATGAAAACTTTTTATATGCTACAGATGCAATTCAATATGATGCAGCCGCCTATCTTACTAAGCCCTTTGACTTGCCGATTATGGAACTTAATATCCAAAAAATCATTAATAAACTTGAACAAAAAAGAAACTTGCAAAAAAACAGTGATTACGGAAAGTTAATGGAGAAAAACATTAGATATGTGAAATTGGAATTCTGGAAACAGTTATTGAATGGAGACTTCCAATCTGAAGATATGATTTTTCAGGAAATAACCAGTAGACACCTAGATATTGATGTTAATGGGCTTTACTCCTTAGTTTATATGAAAATAAGTAATAACGAAAGCGACCTTGAACGATATGGTAAAAGTGTATATGAGTATCACTTGGAAAAAACCATAACAGAGATAATCACAGGAAGCCATGAAAATGACAGTGTAGTAAAACTCCACACTGATAATGGATTAAGCTTTATTACTATAATTAAAAACATTGAGAGAGAAGATATTAAAGATAGATGTGACAGACTTATAGATGCTTGCAAAGAACCTTTTTCTTCTGTGATAACCTGCTGTATCAGTGATTCTAACACCCTTAGTGAACTAGCAGATTCCAAAGAAGAACTGGACAAACTTTTCTATTATTATATTAACATTAATAACCGAGTATTTTTTCAAGATGAAGTTGAGACATTGGATATAAGTGAGATTCAAATACTAGATATGGACAAGATGTCTAAGTATATAAAAGAAAAAAATAAATCCCGTATTTTAAATTATTTAAAGCAGACATTTCAGGAGTTAACCACTATAAAACGAATGCATTTATATTCTTTGTACTTAATCAAACATGAGATAATGCAGGTTGTATATGCTGATCTTATGGAAAAAGGTATTCAAGCATCCAAATTGTTTAATGACGAGTTCTCCATTGATATGTCTAACCGTTCCCTTGAAGGGACCACCGATATGATACGCTGGGTAAATTACTTTTTAGAGAAAACCTTTTCCTATCAGGATGAAGTTGAAAAGTCCGCAACAATTATAGATAAAATAAACCAATTTATTCACAGCCACTATAATAAAGATATTAGTAGAAATGAAATAGCAGAAGAATTCTTTCTAACTCCTGACTACCTAGCCAAACTATATAAAAGTAAAACAGGTGTTACAATCAAGGGCTATATTAATGAATACCGTATTAATAAAGCAAAAGACCTATTAAACACCAGCGATATAAATATTAGTGAAATTGCCATAGCTGTAGGTTTTGATAACCTTTCTTATTTTTCTACTATATTTAAAAAGGCAGTTGGGCTATCTCCTAGTGAATATAGAGGGGAGAAATCTATTTTATAGTGCAGCAGTTAGTAAAGTGTTAATTAATTTATAAATAAAACAGGCCTAGGATAAGGATTTTAATCACCTGTCCCAGGTCTGTTTCTTTGATAAAATATATTTTATATCTTATTAGTATTAGTGAACTTTATATGTCTTTCCATTCTCATTAGTAGCACTTATCTCAAATGAATAGTCCTTAAGGTCTGCTAGCAACGTTGTGCTACACTCATTATTTTCCCATTTTAATTTTAATATATGGTCTTCTTCCTGAGTTACTTGTAAGGAACTATCAAAACCAAAAGCAGGGAAGGAGTTTCTAAACTTAAGTAGCTTAAGTTGGTCTTTAACAACATCCTTCTTTAATCCTTCTTCAACCATATCCATTGTCAAGTTAGTTCTATTGATTTCTTTGTGACCAGCTGCACCTTGTTGTTCAACAGCCTTATAGTCGTTTGTTCCAGCAAATAAATCCAAATACCATACCTGTGGTATACCAGGCATAAATATCTGTAATGCTCTTGCTAGCATCATTTTTCTTTCATCTTCGTCTAAAGCACTAAAGTAGGTGGCATTTACCTGGTAATAAATATTTTTCTTACCATGGAGATCTTTAACCAAACCACCTCTAGATACAACAATATCAATAAGTTCATCTATTTGCTCATTAGGTATTAGACCTTTTAAGTCTAATAAAGGAATACCATCATGGCAGCCTAACATGTTAACTGTTCTGATTTCTTTATTTACAATATCTTTTATCCAGTCTACTAGGTGTTTGCTATGATTTTTTTCTAGTGCATCTATAATTAAACCTGGTAGGAAGAAGTCATATGTTAAGTAACCCTCATCTGCCAGTTTCTCATGAACCTTTTCTTCATATCTTGTGTGTATCTCTGGTAGTAAAGTTAATTCATACTGGTCTGCCAAGTCCTTAACTCTTTGAAGCAAGTCCCAAGTTCCTGGTTCATTGAGGAAGTTTTTCTCTCCTACTTCTTTTGGTGCATATGCAAAAGCATCTAACCTAACAATTGTAGCACCATATTCTTTAAGCTTTCTCAAGGTATCATCGTAGTATTCCCATACTAGGTCAGACTTTATATTAAGATCCATTTGACCTAGATAATGCCTGTTTGATTCTAAGAGGTCAACTATACCTTCTTTGTACTTATCATAGCCTCCAAAGTCTATCTCTTGTGGAGTCTTTCCTTGATCAATTGCTTTATTTACTAGGCTGGATATTCTTTCAGCTGTAACATATTGGATATCAAGTTTCTTTAAAAGTTCATATGTGCTTACTTTATTATATTTTATTTCTTGATAGAAGGTATTCCAATAAGGAACTTCTTTTCCATCAGGCATACGAACTTTAAGCACTGGAAAACCAGGTTTTCTAAAGAACATGTTTTTTATCAATTCATCATCAGGGCGTATATATCCTTCTTCAGTCATTTGCCCATGTCCATCCCAGAACTCATTCCAGTTAATAAAAAAGTCTTTATATTTAGATTGCTCACCATTTTTAATAATGTCTTGGAATTGATTTGACATTACAGAGCAATGATTTAACACAAAATCAAACTTCGTTACTATATCTAATTCTTTAAGCTTATCTATATCTTCACGACTAGCATAAGCTTCATTTAACTCATAATCTATAACTGAAAAACCCCTATCCAAATCAGTATTAAATATACTTGGTAATATATAAAATGCTTGGAACACATTTTCCAGTTCAGGATTTTGTAATAACTCTATGCACTTGTCTAAACTTCCACCTATACTATCAGGATAGGCATTAAGCATTGGTCCTGCATTTAATAACATCTCATTTTTCTTCATATTATTTAACTTTCCTTCTATTCGAAAATTTATTAGAGCTTGTTTCTAGTCTGCCTTATTTTAATAGGCCACCAACCATTAGCTTTGTATAGTCATCATGGGATATAAAATTATTATTCTTAGAAATAATTATTTTTGCCTTTGCCGACTGTAAAACTAGCATACCTTGCTCTATACCAAGGACAACTGAAGTGAATGGGCTATCAACGCCACCATCTCGGTTTCGTTTTCTCCTATGTTCAAGAGTCTCTTCTGGAGTACTATTTAGTAAAATTGGAATATCAACCCCCACAAGATTGTCGTTATTACCATGGGTCCACTCTATTATCAGTATTTTCTTGTCGCTAAAATCAACATCTTCATACCATAAGTGGGATACTTCTCTTCCCATTCTCTTTAAATATATTGAATCGGCACCATTTTTAAATTGAGAAATTATATTGTTTATTTCGTTAAAATCAATTTCATTTAATGATCCAAGATAGTTCTTTAGTCCATTTTTACCTGCTTGTTGATAATCATAAAGCCACGGATACGTATCAACTAATTGGGCATTTGCATCTTGATCATTTCTTTGAAGCTCCATTAGGGTCTCATGTCTCTCTTCAATGTATTTACCATGGGATATAAGTCCTCTAATCCCAGAAGTTCTATATACTCTAAGCCTTTCAGCATCATGATACTTAGGTATCCTGCGAGGATAGTTGTCCCCTGATAGGGTGTAACTGCCTAAATTCAACTTGTTCAGATAATAGGATAAAAGGGAAGCTGTCTCAGATTTTCCAACACCGGAACCTCCACAAACAGAAATTACCAGCCTTTGTTCCTTACTTTCATTTATAATTGGTACTAATATATCAACAAGCTTAGGAAGAATCTTTTTTGCTTTTTCTATGTGCTCTTCCCCTATTTCTATTTTATCACCTGGCATATCACCTTTTGGGATATGGTCGGTGTCATCTATTTGGTAAATATCTTTTAATTTATTAATTAATTCTTCTTTGTTAATAAGATCATTTATATTATGGGTTTTATTACTTTGCATATTCTCTAGCATAATTTGCATTTCCCTTTCTTATGTCAATTATAAATCTAATTCAAGAGTTTAACCTAGCATCCACTTTATTGAAGGCTCTAAGTATTGATTCCAAAAGTCCCAGGTATGCTCTCCTGGACTTTCTATATATTTTACATCAACCTTTTCATCTTTTAAGAACTTATGAAAGGCTCTGTTTTCCTCTATTAGAAAGTCCTCAGTACCACAGGCTACATATAAGTCTGGGATTTTGCTGCCTTCTTTCTTAAGTTTCTTTATTAAATATTCAGGATTATTTACACTTTCCTCTAACTTGCTAAGATCTCCAAAGACATAAGTGTAATAATCATAATCTGCTATCTCATCTTTGTATCCTTCGGTTTGGTTTTTAATACTATTAACAATAAATGCCGAAGAAAGGGCGACAATCTTGCCAAATGTTTCAGGATAATAAAGTCCTGTATGCATAGCTCCAAATCCACCCATAGAAAGGCCACCAATAAAAGTATCCTCTTTATTAACAGCTAATCCAAAGGTTGTTCTAACATATTCAACTAATTCTTCACCAACATACCTACAATAAGCTCTTCCTGTTCCTCTTCCATCAAGATAGAAGCTATTATCTCCTGATGGCATAACAACTGCAATGTTGTACTTAGCTGCCATCTCATTTACCCCACTTCCCATAAGCCAATCCTTACTAGAGCCAGAATAGCCATGTAATAGGAATAAGGTCTTCATTTCTCTATTAAAGTTTTCATTTCCTTCTCTCATTAAAGGAGGAAGGTCATTAGGTAAGACCATATGAAAACATGTACTTTTTTCTAACGCATTTGAATAAAAATCTACTTGCAAAACTGCCATAACACACCTCCGCTTTTTAGTAATCTAGCCCTTAACGCTACCTTGAACTACACCTTCTATTATATATTTTTGTCCAAATAGGTAGAAAATTAATATTGGAATAATACCCAGTACTAAACCTGCCATCATTGGAGAATACTCCGCAGACCTATTTGTCAAAAATGTAAATGCTGCAATAGAAAGGGTTCTTGTTTCTGATTTAGTCAAGAACAAACTGGTCATAAGATACTCATTCCATGAACCTAAACCAACAAATACCATAACAGTCATTATAATAGGTTTCATTAGTGGTAGAAATATTCTAAAATAAGTTTTTTCCATACTACATCCATCTATAAGTGCTGCCTCATCTATTTCTTTAGGTATACTATTTAAGAACCCTTCATATAAAAATACCGAGAAAGGAAGGGTAACTCCTATGCCTACATAAATCACTGTAATTAGATTGTTGGATAACCCTAGGGTACCACCATAAATCTTTACTAATGGAATCATATACACTTGAAAAGGTGCAACCATTGAAGCTATCAAAATCATAAACAAGATCTTATTTATCTTCCATTTCTTCCTTGAAAAAACATAAGCCATCATAGAAGAAAAAACAGTATTAAGTATAGTCGTTGAAAGACTTATAATAGCAGTATTTGTAAATGAAACTTTAAAATTCATCTTTTCAATAGCTTCCCTATAATTATCAAGGTTCAGATATTTGGGAAAGCTAAAAGGATCTAGTACAAACTCTTGGGTTGTTTTGAAAGTATTAATCACCAATAAATAGAAAGGTATCATAAAAGCAATCATTAACATAAATAAAATAGTATGTATTATCCACTTGTTACTCTTTTTCATGCTTCAACTTCCCCCCTTCTAGTTATAGTTACTTGTAGCAATGACACAACCGCTACTATAACAAACAAAACTACTGCCTGGGCTTGGCCTAGACCAAACTTCATATTGGAAAAGGCAGTTTGATAGATTTTATAAGAAATCATCTCCGTTGATTTATACGGGCCTCCTGCAGTAAGGGATAGATTTATATCAAAGGCCATGAAAGTCCTTGTAATAGTAAGGAAAATACATATTGCCATAGAGTTTCTTATCATAGGAATTTTTATATAACGAATCTTGTTCCACATTCCTGCCCCATCAATATCTGCAGCTTCTATTACATCGTGTGGTACATTAATAAGTCCTGCTATATATATAACCATCAAATATCCACTCATTTGCCATGTTGTTACAATTATTAAGGCAAGCATTGCCTTGTTTGGGTCTGTAAGAAATGATTTCTCAAACATTTCCCATCCTACTGACTTACCAAACGAAGTAAGTGCAAAAGCAAATATAAAGTTCCATATATAACCTAATATAATTCCACCTATAATGTTAGGAGTAAAGAAGCCCATTCTAAATAGGTTTTTACCCTTTACTTTACCTGTAAGAGCTAGAGCTATTGCAAGCCCAAGCATATTACTCAAAATAACACTACTAAAGGAATATACAAATGTCTTTTTTAACGAATCTATAAATGCACTATCTGAAAAAACAGCTAGGTAATTTTCAATCCCTATAATATTATAATCTACGGAAAGTCCATTCCAATCTGTAAATGTTATAAATAATCCATACAAAAACGGTATCAATACAACTGTTACCCATATAAACATTGCCGGTACAACAAATAATATAAAAAGTCTAATATTAGCTTTTTTCTTTACCATATAATCCTCCACATATCCAAAGCTGATATTGTATACTAAGTAACTTAGTCACACAAAAGTCACACTTTTAAATATTGGGCAGTCATACGACTGCCCAACCATGATAATTCATGTATTTTATTATAATATATTCGATTTGTTGAGCTTTTAATATTTTTTTTATTAAGTCTTTCAACATTACTTCATTAAGCTTTTCAATAATCTTTTATTGAGCTTTCCAATACTCACTTATCTGAGATGCTAGTGTTGCACGATCAATAGCTCCTGCTAAGTATTGTTCCATAGATGCTCCGTTTTCATACCAGAAGTCAGAAGGTAATAGAACGAAGTTAGAAATATCTATTGTTCTTCCTTGATCTACATATTCAGAAGTTGCTGCAGCTAGTGGACTGTCTGATGTTGCTTTAACATCTTTATATGGAAGAGTAGCTCCCATAGTATCACTAATTATTTCTTGAGCATATCCATCTAAAGTTATAAACTCGATGAATTTCTTTCCTGCTTCTTGTTGCTCTTCAGTGTTTTGACTTACGTCAATAGCATAACCCTTTGGCTCAGAAGCTGGTATCTTATGGTTACGTTCGTCGTTTGCATCATTGTTAATTGGAATTGGAATTAGTCCAAACTCTTCGTCTCTGTCAGCTATATCTTTTAACTGTACCCAACTCCAGTCACCCATAAACCAAGTTCCTACTTTACCTGTTGCAACAGCTTCAGCATCCATGTCTATGTTACCAACTAATGGGTCAGCTTTGTTATAGTTATATTCTGCAATTAGATCAAATGTATCCATGAAGTCATTGAATACTTCATCATTAGCTAAATCAAATGTACCTGCTTTAGATTCTTCTACTACTGTCTTTTCAATTTCACGGCTATCTCTATATCCAGCATATGTTAGTGCTAAATAATGCATTCCGATAGACCAGTTTACACCTGTAAACATAGTTGCACCAGCGCCAGTCGCTTCAATCTTGTCAAAAAGAGCAGCTAAGTCGTCACGTGTTTTAATAGTATCAGGATCAAATGTACCACCTACTGCCTCATCTAAAACTCTTTGGTTATAAAGAAGACCATAACCTTGTGTACTAATTGGAATTCCATAAATATCACCATCAAAGATATATGATGCGTATGCACTCTCATATACTTGATCCATCCATGGGTTTTCAGCTGGGTCTAGTACAAGCATTCTGTCCATGTTCTCCCAGATGTTGATTGGATCCATTAATGATACTGTAGGTCCTTCGTTACTTGCATATAAAGACATCCACTTTTGAAGTTGATTATCTCCTGCTGCAATATATTCTACTGTAATTCCATCATTCTCTTCTTCAAAACGTGAGATTATGTCTTCAAACTTATCATCCATACCTGTTTGTGTAGAATAAAATGTTATATTCACAGCTTCACCTGATGAATCTTTGGAATCTTCTTCTTTCTTATCTGTTTCTGCATCAGCAGAGCCATTATCTACTGATTCCTTAGTTGCATCCTCTTCTTTAGCATCATTACCACATGCTACTGTAAGTCCTACAACCATTACCATTACTAATAGTAAGCCTAATAATTTCTTTTTCATATAATACTCCTCCTTATAATATTAATGATTCTGTAATCTCTCTAGTTCTCTAATCCTAGCTTATCAAACCATAAATACTATATTAAATTCTACTGTTAAACTTGCTAGCTTTAAAAAACCGAGAAACTAACTAGTATCTGTTAGAAACAGTTAAATCGCCACTTAATATATACAAAAGCATATTTACTTAACGTATGAAACCGTTTCCTCATCTATAAGTATATATCTGCCTATGATATTTGTCAATACTAAAAACAAGTTAAAAATAGTGCATATCATCTAGCCAACTTGCCATTTGATATGCACTATTAGTGACGATTGCCTTGTTTTCTTGTGGAACTCCTATACTGTTCCACCCCTTTGCAGACTAACATCTACTATATATTTAGCTTCCATCTTCTTACCCTTAATCAAATCTATTATACAAGTTGCACTGATACGAGCTAAGACAGGAATATCTTGTACTATTGTAGTTATAATAGGATCTGACATTCTTGTAATCTCAAGTCCATCAAAACCAATAATCTTGAGTTCCTCTGGAACTTTGATTCCTTTCTTTTTTGCAAAAGCTAGGCAAAAATAAGCACCTATATCTGCTGTAAATATCCCATCAACCTGACTAAACATTTCCATGTAGTTTTCCATGGTACTGCGATAATGATTGTATTCAACCATATCCCATGACATTTCCACAGTTGTCACTTCTACACCCGCCGCTTCCATGATTCTTTTAAATTCATAATGGCGTTGGTCGGCAGGTGTATGGCCATTATAGGTTCCACCAAGTTGGAGTACTTGTTTACATCCAGCCTTTAAAAGCTCCTGGGCAGCCAACTGGCCACCTTGTGTATGGTTGGAACAAACTTGGGTAATACCCGGTCCCATATCCCGTTCAAAACTAACAACTGGTTGTTTTAGCCCTGCATAGGCTTCATTACCAAGAGAATGTGAACCTACAATCAGACCATCAATAGCCTTCCTTTGCATAAAATCTATAAAGTCTTGTTCCCTATTGCTAATTCCAATTGTATTACAAATTAAAGCTTTATAACCACGGTTGTGCAGCTCAATTTCAACATGTTTTAAATACTTTCCCCAAAAGGGATTCTCAATATCTGGCACAACGATTCCTATAATACCTGTTCGTCTACTTGAAAGGTTCCTTGCAATCTCGTTAGGCTTATAATCAAGTTTCTTTGCCACTTCCAAAATTCTTTTCTTCGTCTCTGGTGCCACATAACCTTTACCACTAAAAGCTCTTGATACTGTAGCAACACCTACACCTGCTGCCTTGGCTACATCTCTTATATTTGACATAATTCCTCCATTAATTTAACTCTATACTGTAAGATAGACTTTTATCTACTTATCAAAGTCTAGATTATATTTACTTGTAAAACAATAATATGTTTAGTAGATTATTTATCTACTTAATTAAAGTCTAGATTATATTTACTTGTAAAGCAACAGTATAATAATATTAATTTAATGATGCAGGAATCAAAAAGACCTTTCATCCACCCACTAGCTTATAAGTTTGTGGGTAAACAAAAGGTCTTTTAAGTATATTATTTCACTGCTAATCTATAAATATTTTCAACATCTTTACTAGTAAGTTTCATAAAACCGCCTATGGTTCCTTCTTCTCCTAGCCCAATCTTTCCAACCATCTTAGGAATATCTTCTTCTTTTGCTCCTAATTGTTCAAAGTTAATTGGCATTCCAATTGAAGTCAAGAACTTTTCGAAACGATTAATTCCTTCTAAGGCTGTAGCTTCTGGATTAGCAAAATCCATAGGTACATGCCATACTCTTGCCGCTAATTGTGCAAAGCGATTTACGTCATGCTTTACTACATATTTCATCCAGGCTGGAAACATTACTGCTAGGCCAGCACCGTGGGCAACATCATAAAGGGCAGACAGTTCATGCTCCATTTTGTGGCTTGACCAGTCTTGTTCTCTACCTACTCCTACTAAGTTATTATGGGCTACCATACCAGACCACATTATATTAGCTCTAGCACCGTAATCATTAGGATTTGCAATTACTTTTGGCCCTTCTTTTATCATAGTAAGAAGTATTGCCTCACACATCCTATCAGTTATTTCAACATCAGTAGTATTTGTAAAATATCTTTCAAATACGTGAGCCATAATATCAGTTATTCCACACCCTGTCTGATAAGGTGGAAGAGTCATTGTAATTTCTGGGTTCAATATTGAAAACGTTGGACGAAGGGCCTCCCCTGAAGTATCCCATTTTAACATTCCA
>CAZOSE010000016.1:14304-18252 GCA_964582385.1 uncultured Lachnospiraceae bacterium | reverse complement strand
AAGGAGAATTTATGATTGAACTAATTAATGTAACAAAAAAATATGGTAAACTGCTAGCAAATGATAATATTAGCTTTACTGTTAGGGCTAGTGAAATATCGATTTTAGCAGGGCCTAATGGAGCAGGAAAATCAACCCTAATTAAAAGTATTGCTGGACTTTTGAGGTTCAAGGGCCAAATCCTAATAAATGGAATGGAAAACAAATCAGCAAAGGCAAAAAGAAGTCTAGGTTATATTCCTGAGGCACCAGTGCTTTATGATATGTTAACCACTTGGGAGCATATGGAGTTTATAGCAAGGGCATATTCTTTAGTAGACTGGCAAGACTACGCAGAGGATTTGTTTGAACGCTTTGAGTTATCAGATAAAAAAAAGAAACTTGGAAGTGAGCTATCTAAGGGTATGCAGCAAAAGGTAAGTATCTGTTGTGGTCTTTTACCAAGGCCTAATATTATACTCTTTGACGAACCTTTTGTGGGACTTGACCCTCACGCTATTAAAGAATTGAAGAAGATTATGGTAGACCTTAAAAATGAGGGAGCATCCATAATGATTAGTACCCATATGCTAGACAGTGTTACAGACTATTGGGATAGTGCTAATATAATGGTAAATGGAACAATTGCTGCAAATAGGACTAGGGAAGATATATCTGGAAATAATGAAGACTTAGAAGAGTTGTTTTTTGAAATTACTGAAGATCTTAAGGCTTCTAGAAATGGGGAAGAAAGATGAAGGCACTAGCTTATCTCCTGATAACATCAATAAAAAACAGACTTTTAAGTCTAAAGAAAAAACCTTCGTTACTTATCCTCTATATAATAATAGCAGCATATTTTACCTTCCTCTTTATAATAATTCCTAAAACAGATATAGAAGTTGGTCAGGAACAGATCTTTTTAGATATTCGAATACTTTATTTGATACTAGGGGCTTTAGCAGCCATATTTACTTATTCAAGTGTGGTAGGTGGTCTTTCTAAAGGCTCAACCTTGTTTAGTATGGCAGATGTTGGCTTGCTTTTTGTAACCCCAATTTCACCTATTAAAATATTACTTTATGGCTTAATTAAGCAAATGGGAACAACTTTACTTGCGTCTATTTTCATAATTTTTCAAGTTGGAAATGTTAAGTCTAACTTCGATATAAATAATAAAGAAATTATATTTTTGTTTGTTCTTTATGCTTTACTTATGTTTTTTACCCATATATTATCAATGGCCACCTACATATTCGCCAACCTTAACAAGACAAGGAAGAATGTGGTAAAGGCGGGTTTACTGGTATCTGGCTTAGTAATTGTTTTACTTGTATTTTATAATTATACAGCCACTAGCGATAATCTAATAAAGGCTTTATATCAAACTATGGATAACAAGATATTTCAGTTTATACCAGTTGTTGGATGGTCCATTATGCTTTTTTCTTCGGTGGTTGAAGGGAGTTTGATGTGGATAATTGTTTCCTTCCTGTTATTTACAATATTCGGATTCGGAATGATACTTATGTTTACAAGAGACCAAGGGGATTACTACGAAGATGTTCTAGTAAGTACAGAATATAATTATGAAGTAATGAAAAAAGCTAAAGAAGGAAAAACAGGTATAGGAAGAAAAGCTATAGCTGGAAGCACAGATCGTGGATTTAAAGGTGGTAATGGTCCGTCTGTTTTGTTTTATAAAGATTTAATAGAAAGAAAACGAACTAGTAGAATTCCTTATATTAGCGGTTACACTATAGTTTCCACAGTAGGCGGAGGTTTATTTGCATATTTTATGAAGGAAAGCTTTTCCCCATATATAATACTAGGATTCTTAATATACCTTCAGTTGTTTACAGTTACTCTAGGGTCTCTAGCCCAGGAACTAAAAAAACCTTTCATTTATTTAATTCCAGGCAAATCCTTATATAAATTAATATATGCATCTTTGGGTAATATAATTAAGGCAGGTATAGATGGAATTATTATTTTTACAGTAGTTAGTATAGTTAGCGGGACATCACTAGTTCTAGGCATATTCCTTGCTTTTGCCTATACTACGGCAACAAGTATCTTCTCTAGTTATACTATACTAATGCAGCGAATATTTGGAGCACAACCTAATAAGCTTATACAAGGAATAGTTGGCATCTTTTTATTTATACTCATATTTTCACCTGGGATAGCATTAAGTGCTTTAACAATTACCTTTTTACCTAGCTCATTGGAGTTTTTAGGAATTCTACCATTTGCCCTATCTTGTCTAGCAGTTTCTGTGTTGATATTCCTAGCTTGTGGCAACTTGATTGATAAATCAGAA
This sequence comes from uncultured Lachnospiraceae bacterium, assembly GCA_964582385.1. GTDB lineage: Bacteria > Bacillota > Clostridia > Lachnospirales > Lachnospiraceae > JAAYRG01. The sequence continues at coordinate 15,950 of CAZOSE010000016.1, read as the reverse complement.
ATTGCAGCTTAGACTAATATAAGCTTTGGTTAAAACTAAATATATAGTTGACATACTTTCGATCAAAGTATAAAATGATGATTAAAGTTTAAGACTTTAACTTGAAAAAGTGATAAAGTGTTAAATTAATAGAAAAAGAAAAAAGGAAAAGTTAATAAAGTGAAAATATAAGAAATATTAATTGATATTCTATAACATCACTTTGTTTATGCAAAAGAAAGAAGGAGTAAAAACATGAAAAAAGATTCTTATAATGCTTATACTGCAGCCCAATCCCAATTTGATAATATTGCCAATAAGCTAGACTTAGACTCATCTTTAAGGGAATTATTACGTCAACCTATCCGTGAATTCCACTTTACTATTCCAGTTAAGATGGATGATGGAACTACAAAAGTGTTTAATGCATACAGGGTTCAGCATAACGATGCTCGTGGACCTGCAAAGGGAGGAATTCGCTTCCATCCTGATGAAACTGTAGATACAATAAAAGCTTTATCTATGTGGATGACATGGAAAACAGCAGTAGTAGATATTCCTCTTGGCGGTGGAAAAGGCGGAATTGTTTGCGATCCTCGTGAGATGTCAATGGCAGAACAAGAAAGACTGTGCCGAGGCTATATGAGACAAATGGCTAGGAATATGGGTCCTGTTCAAGACGTACCAGCTCCTGATGTTATGAGTAATGCAAGACACATGCTTTGGATGATGGATGAATATGAAGTAATACATGGTGGACTTTATCCAGGAGCAATTACAGGTAAACCAGTAGGAATGGGTGGTTCTTTAGGTAGAACTGAAGCTACAGGTTTTGGTGTTATATATTGTTTAAGAGAAGCACTAAAGAATCTTAGTATTGATATAACTTCAACAACAGCTAGTATCCAAGGATTTGGTAATGTAGCTGAATATGCTGCACGTAAGTATAGCCAATTAGGCGGTAAAGTTGTTGCGATTTCATGTTGGGATAATACAGATAAGAAGTCTTACACATATCAGAACTTAGACGGTATTGATATTGAGAAAATGGCTACAATTAAAGACTCTTACGGAACTATAGACCAAGAAAAGGCTACTGCCCTAGGATGCACAAAGCTTGATGGTGATGCTTGGCTAGCACAAGATGTTGATATCTTGATTCCAGCAGCTCTTGAAAACCAGATTAATGCTAGCAACTTTGATAAAGTTAGTCCACAAGTAAAAGTTCTTTGTGAAGCAGCCAATGGACCAACTTCACCAGATGCAGATCCACTTATTATAGAAAGAGGAATTTATTTAATTCCCGACTTCTTATGTAATGCAGGTGGTGTAACTTGTAGTTATTTCGAACAAGTTCAATGTAACCAAAACTATTTCTGGCCTATAGAAGAAGTTCTTGAGAAACTTGATTTTAAAATGACAACAGCTTACCATGCTGTTCATGATTTAGCACAAGAAAACAACCTATATATGAGAGATGCTGCTTATGAAATTGCTATTAAACGTGTAGCAGAAGCTGTAACCCTTCGTGGATGGGTTTAAGATATAGCTGTAATTAGAATAAAGAACCTAATACTAGATAAAGAATACTCATTATCTAGTATTAGGTTCTTATTTATCTACAAAGGTATCTTTCATCAAGGTTAGTATCACATAGCCTCCTCCAA
>CAZOSE010000016.1:0-14294 GCA_964582385.1 uncultured Lachnospiraceae bacterium | reverse complement strand
TGGGCAACTAGTCTTTGATATACATTCTTAAGTCCTATGTGATGTCTTTTATCCTTAGTTGGCACTTGATTCAAGGAGTCTTTCGCTGCATTAATATCAATTCCCTTTCCGTTATCATTAACTTCAATATAAACAAATGAATCTATCTTATTAATATCAATATCTATGTTAAATGAAAACATATTTGCATCAAACTTAAAATCAGAAAACCCATGTTTTATTGAATTCTCTACAAGGGGTTGTAGAGTAAGTCTTAAAATCTGAAAGTCACTAAGACTCTTGTCCAGATTGTAAGTAAACAAGATAGTTTGATTGCTCCTGTAGTTCATAATATCTAGGTAAGCTTTGGTATGTCTAATTTCTTCTTCAATAGATATTAATAGGTTTTGACTATTTAATTGAATTCTTAGAAACTGGGCCAGTGCTTCTATCATTGTTGCTGAGGTTTCTTTATTGCCTGATAGTATTTCCCAGCGAATACCATCTAAGGTATTATACAAAAAGTGTGGGTTTAATTGGTCTGTTAAAATTGTAATCTCATTGTGTAAGTTTTGTTTTTCTTCTTTTTTAATTCGCTCAATTTGCTTTAGTATTGTGTCATACATGGCATTTATTTCATTATGCAAAAAGCCAATTTCATCATTATACTCTGGAAGAGATTTTGAAATATAATTATTATTTTTTATTTGATTTACTACCCTTATAAGACTATTTAAAGGGCTAGTAAGGTTTCTAGCCACTATTAATGAAAAGGCTAGAGTTAATAAAAAGCTGATTACCCAAGCAATTATAATAAAATACTTGATAGTGCTTAGTTCACTTAGTAATAGATCCTTTGAAATAATATTAACAGTTCGTAAGTTACAAGTATTAAGATAATTTGAATTAACAATATAGGTATTATCATAAGACTCTAATATAAGTTCTGAAGTTTCTGTGGTACCACTAACATGGTTTAGAATCTGGGAATCGTTGGCTACTTCCATATATTCATGAGTAGGACTTAGGGTTAGGGGCCTTCCATCCGAGTTAGTGAGGTAAATAACAGAGTCTTTACTATTAATCTGGTCATAAATCTTATTAATCTTACTATTATCTAAGAACAGAATAATGGTGGCAAGGGCATCGTCAACGGAACCCGCAACTATAGGATTATTCCTTGAACCTTGACTTGATATAGGAATTACTAAGGGCAGTACCTTGTTAATCCTTGTTACCGGGTTCTTTCTATTGGCAAGTAATGTAATATCATTAATATTACTAAGATCTAGGTCTGATTCTTCAAGAAAGTTATATTTAATTCCAATAGAAGCCAAGCTAAAGAACTCTCCGTTTTTACCAAGTATAATAAGGCTATCTATTAGTTCGTTACTATTGATTAAAGAAGTTAATCCGTTTTGAAGGTCAATATAATTCTTAATGTAGCTATCTTGATTATCATTTGATATATCCCCTAAAGTTTTACTCATATTATTAGAAATAAATCTATTAGTGTTATGAAGGATAGAATTAAGAGAATCTGCAAAGGTCTCTGTAGCCACTTCTAGAGTATATAGGGCATTTTCTTTTTCATTCTTTTCAATAGCATTTGCAAAATAGTTATAAGACATAATACTTATAAATAATAAAGATAAGGTGGTGATAATAATCATATTTAAAAGTATTTTAGATCTAAGTTTTAAATTGTTATATGAATTAATTATTTTTTTCATTAGTGATTTAATTTCCTTTATCTTTATATTTGCTAATCATCACTTATTTTATAAAGTTTTTGAAACTTTGAAGGTGTCATGTTGGTGAAATTCTTAAATGCCCTGTTAAAAGACCGATAATCTCCGTAGCCAAGTTCATGGGATATTTCATGAATTGAGATATCTCCTTGCCTTAGAAGTTCCTTAGCATAACTCATCTTCTTGTCTAAGACGTAGTCCCTAAAAGTAATATTAGTTTTTTCGCGAAAATAACTTGTAAAGTAGTTAGGGCTAAGATTAACGTGTTCTGCGACCTCATCTGCCTTAACATTGTTTAATAAGTTCTTTTTAATAAAGGCTTTTGCCTTTTCTATTATAGGGTCATTTTCAGTTTTATCTAGCTTGATTTCTCTTGCATATGATTGAAATAATGAAATCATCCATTCTTTAAGTGATGTGATGGTATCAAAATCCTTAATTTTCTCATTAACCAGGGTGAACAAATTATCCTCTTGATCTATCATATTACTTAACTTTTGCCTAATGGAGATAATTAAATAACTGGCCATACCCCTAATATAGTTTGGTGGAGGCATCTTAATGTAAAACAATGAATCAATGAACTTATTTGTTAAACTAGTTATTTCATCTAGGTCATGACGAAAGATTGCATCAACTATTTCGTGTGTATCATACAAGTTTGAAGTTATTTTTGGTGAAGGCTCCTTTGATATAAGGTTAGAATCATAGATCTTTCGATTTGTTTCTAACAACTTATAGCTAAGTACCTGTAAGCCAATATTAAATGAATGGCCTATATCATTAAATGAACTTACCAAATCTCCAATTCCAATAGAAACATCTATCTGGCTATACTTTTGCACAAAAAAGGATAGCTGTTCACAGACCTTATAAACTTTGAATTCATCATCTGGTACATTGACTATTGCAACAATCTGATGATCCGAATAATCAAACACTTCATTAGAAGTATCTTGTAGGAGTTCCTTAATTGCCAATGTTACAAAGAGTTTGTCTAGACCCAAATCATTGGGTGTTAATTCTAATTTATTATCTTCACTAGTACTATGTTTAAAATCGAGAATTATAACATGGAGAGGCTTGTTTTCTATTTTAAGATTATAATCCTGAATGTTTCTGTTAATTTCATCAATATGCTTATATTCATTTTGAACAAAGCGAGATAAAAATATATTCTTTAAAGTAATATTATCTACTTTCTGTTTTTTCTTTATCTTTATTTCTTCCTTTTCTTTTTTCCTATCTTCTAGAATAGAATCTCTGAGTTTGGTAACTATTATAATAAACTCTTCTATATTAATAGGTTTTAATAAATAGTTCTTTACCCCATACTGGATTGCCCTTTGGGCGTATTTAAAATCATCATGGCCACTTATTATAACAAAAGATGTATCAATTCCATTGTCATTTGTTTTTTCCACTAATTCAAGACCGTCACATTTGGGCATTCTAATATCAGTAAGAACAATATCAGGCTGATATGTTTTTATTAAATCAAAGGCTTCAAGACCATCACTAGCAGTAGCCAAAACTGTGATACCTAGTTCTGACCAAGGGATAGCTTTTCTTAGACCTGTTCTTATGGATAATTCATCATCAACAATTAGTAATGTAAGATTTTCCTTCATCGTATTATCATCATCCTTGCAGTTAAAATATATATAGTAAAATCAAATTGTATCAGTAAAAATATATTATTTCAATTTAAAAATAATAAGTAAAGAGTTAAAAGTGTTACATTTTTCTTGAAATGTGTCATTCAATAAATATAATTAGCAAGATATAATAAAAATATCAAAATTAAATGTTAGGAATTTATGTACTTATTTATTAAGTCAATTCCTATAGACAAATATGGAGGGACAAAATGAAATTAAAAAGTAAATTATTTTCAATTTTACTTGTAGTAGTACTTGCTTTTTCTTTGGCAGCATGTTCAAGTGATTCGGAAGGAAATGGTTCCGAAACCAATGGTTCAGAAACAAATAAAACTGATGAATCAAACAAAGAGGACAAAACAGTTGTTACTGTTTGGACTGGAGACAGACATGACCTAGAGTATGTTAATGCAAAGATAGAAGAATACAACAGCACTAACACAGATGGTATTGAAATTGACTACCAGGTTATGACAGAAGATTATGTTAACATGATTACTATGGCAGCTAGTTCAAATCAATCACCAGATTTATTCATTGTATCAAGTAGTTTAGCAGGTTTTGATTTAAAGACTTTTGTAAATTCAGATATAATACAATCAATTCCTTTAGATAAATTAACAGACGAATACAAAAAAGTAAACGATCTTGATAATGTGTTATTCGAAGGTGTTAACGTATTAGGCGAAGATGTTTACTACATTCCATCAGGAATGCGTAGTGGTTCAAGAATTATTTACAACAAAGACTTGTTTGAAGCAGCAGGAGTAGAAGTTCCTACAAAACTAAGTGAACTTGTAGATGTAGCAAAAGTACTTACAGAAAAAGGTGAAGGTGTAAGCTATGGTACAATCTTCCCAGGACAAAGTAGTCCATTTGAAAGATGGTTAGAAGGTGTATCTGAAAAAAGTGGTGTTCTACCATACGACTTTGTAAATGGAAAGTTCAACTTTGATGGATACAAACCTATCTTAGAAGAAGCAATAAGATTATTTGATGAGGGAAGTGTATTCCCAGGAGCAGTATCAATGCAAATTGATCCAACTCGTGCACAATTCTCAGAAGGAAATGTTGCTTTCTATGGTGGTGCTTCACAAGAAGTTGGAGTTTTAACTGAACAATTCCCAGCTAAATCAGAGTGGGGTATTGCAGACCTACCAACAGTTGATGGAGAAGTTAAAGGTGCTTTATCAATTAATCCTCAAAGAGGTTTAATCTTAACAAAAGACTCAAATGTAGAAGCTTCATTAAAAGTAATTGAATTCTTTGGAAGCGAAGATTACTTAAAAGGTTATTTAGAAGGTGGATACGCACTACCTATTTCTTCCCATATGGCATCAGTAGTTGATGCATCAAAAACTGGAAGACTAGCTGAATATTCATTAAAAGACTATGAAAGTGTATATCCTAAATATCCACAAATTACACCAGAAGGTGATAGTTTCAGAGTAGCTTTTTGGAATGTAATACAACCAGGTGGCCCTGGCGTTGATGAAACAATTGCTAACTTAAATGAAAGTTATAATGCAGTATTAGATAAAGAAGTTGAATTAGGTAAAGTATCAAGAATCGTTATAAAGGATTTCGATGCACTGAATCCAAATGAAGGAACTATTGAATACTTATCTGAATAAGTAATAAAAGAGCAGCTTATCTAGATTATAGCTGCTCTTTTAAAATATAAACCTGTATAGGAGGGAATCTTATGAATAAAGATAAAAGTAAGATGAGTATAAATAATAAAAAAGAAAAATTAAGTCTTAAAGATAAATTCATTCAAGCAAAGAACAATGGTAATATTTCAGCATTTTTAATGTTAGCACCTGCCGTATTATTATTACTGGTTATATCTATATATCCATTTCTGTGGCTAATTCGCTATGCTAGCTTTAACTATAATGGTTTTGAAGCATATTTCACTGGCCTTGATAATTTTAAGAGAGCATTATCTGATACAATTTACTGGTCAAGTATTTTGCATACTTTTGAATATGCCATTATGAAAATAGCAATAATCTTACCATTAGCCCTTATTGTTGCAGTTATACTTCATATAGGTATGAAAGGCAAAAGAGCTTTCGGAGCTATTTACTTTCTGCCAACTATAATTAGTCCAGCTGTTTATAGTTTAATATTTTATTTTATATATGCAGCTTATAATGGAGTTTTAAATGCTTTCTTAATGAAGGTTGGACTTATTAATGCACCTGTTGACTGGTTAGGTAATCCTAAGATAGTTATGATTTCTATTGTTATTGTAGCTGTTTGGGGTGGGTTTGGTAACTATATGATATATTTTACATCAGGACTTTCTAGTATATCTTCAGAAGTTTATGAGAGTAGTAAAATAGATGGTGCAAATGGAGTTCAAACATTTTTCAAGATTACACTTCCTTTACTTGGACCAGTTATGAAAGTAATTATTATGCTTGCTATTACAACAGCCCTAAAAGATTATCAATCTATTCTAGTATTAACAGGCGGTGGGCCAAATAATAGAAGTCATGTAATGTTTTCATACATTTACCAGCTATCCTTTGGTTCTACAACAACACAACCACAACTAGGTTATAGTGCGGTTCTAAGTTTAATATCTGCACTTATAATTGGAGTTATAACAGTGATATACCTTAAAGCAAGCGCAAAAATGGACGATATTTATTAATTATTTTTGTAAATAATGCTTCCAAATATGAAGGAGGAAAATAAATGGAAGGAAAAACTCATGCTGTTCAAAGCACAAGCACTAAAATCATATATGTTCTACTCTTTATCTTTTTATTGCTTATTGCAGCAGTAACCTTATATCCACTATTATATGTAATTTTTGGTTCATTTAAAACAAACCATGAATTATTAATTGGTGGAATTGATTTATTACCAAAAGAATTTGTATTTACAAATTATATAGAGGCTTGGGAAAAAGCCAACTTTGGCAGATATACATTAAATAGTATTATGATTAGTTTGGGAGTTATGGTACTCTCTGTTATAATAACAAGTATGGCAGCCTACGTATTAGCAAGAAAAGATTTTCGTGGAAAAGAACTTATTTATAATACATTAATCGCATTTATGTTTATAAATGTGGGTAGTGTATCATTAAGACCACTATTTGAACTTGCAGTTGATTTAAAAATGCACACTTCCCTTTGGAGTGTAATAATAATTATTACAGGAATGGGACAAGCTACCTATATCTTTTTAATTAGAGGTTTTATGCTTTCAGTTCCTAAAGAATTAGATGAGGCTGCAAAAATTGATGGTTGTAGTTTCTTTCAAATATATTATAAAATCATATTACCTGTATTAAAACCAATTCTTGCAACAGTAGCTCTTTTATCTTTTAGGGCAGGTTGGAACGAATATATAATTCCTTTAATATTTACAATGGCAAATGAAGTTATGAGGCCCCTTACTGTTGGTGTAGTTATGCTACAAAACTCAGGTAATGGTGCTGCAGCATGGAATATTATGTTTGCAGGGTCGGCACTGTCAATTATTCCTATAGTTGTTGTTTATTTATTCTTAAATAAATATTTCGTAAGTGGTTTAACTGCAGGAGCTGTAAAAGGTTAAAGGTAAAAGAGTAAAATAATTGGTATTAATTATAAACACAAAAGAATAATTAATTCATTGAACCATGAACAGGAGGATATAAATGAGTAAACCTATTAGAGCAATTATTGTTGGTGCTGGTCACAGGGCCCTAATTTACGCAAGTTATGCATTAGAAAGACCTGATAAATTACAAATAGTAGGTGTTGCAGACCCAATTGAAAGTAGAAGAATAAAGGCACAGGAGATTCATAAGTTTTCAGATGATATGATGTTTACATCTGCTGAGGAATTAGCAAGTAAGGGTAAATTAGCTGATGCAGTAATCAATGGAACTATGGATAAGCAGCACGTTGAAACAAGTCTTCCCTTATTAGAAGCAGGCTACGACATTTTACTTGAAAAGCCTTTTGCTGTTAATGAAGATGAGATGTGGGAGTTAAATAAAGCAGCAAAAAAATATAAAAGAACTGTTTGTATTTGTCATGTACTAAGGTTTGCACCATTTTATTCTGAAATAAAACAAAGGATTTTAGATAATGAAATAGGCGACATTATTAACATACAACTAACAGAACATGTTAACTACCATCATTTGGCTGTTTCTTATATAACAGGAAAATGGGGAAATGAAGAAGAGTGTGGAACTACTATGTTGATGGCAAAGTGCTGCCATGATGTTGATATAATGGTTTGGCTTATGAATCATACTAGTCCTAAGTATGTTTCTAGCTTTGGTTCTGATTTCCAATTTGATGAGAGTAAAAAGCCAGAAGGTGCTGGAACAAGATGTATGGTAGATTGCGAAATTGAGAATGAATGCTTATATTCTGCAAAAAAACTATATATAGATCACCCTGAAAGATGGTCATTTTATGTTTGGGATGAATTAGAAGATAGTGGGACTCCCCTTACAATAGAGAACAAGATTGAGTCTCTAAAGACTGATAATAGACATGGTAGATGTGTATGGGATTGTAATCATACAGTAGTTGACCATCAAAGTACTATGGTTGAGTTTGAAGATGGTTCTACAGGCACATTAAATATGATTGGTGGTTCAAGTAAAGAAGATAGAACAATCCATATAATTGGAACAAAAGGTGAAATCGAAGGTGTACTTGGTGATTCAACCTATATAGTAAGAAAAATTGATCCAAGACCAGGACATGAATATAGTGAAGAAGTATATGAATTAGATGTAGACGGTGATGCAAGTGGGGTTAATGGAACTCATGGCGGCGGAGACCTAAGACTAGTTGCAGACTTTGTTGATTTATTAAGTGGAGAAACTCCATCTATATCCACTACAAGTATTAAAGATTCTATAATGGGCCACTACGTTGTGTTTAAAGCTGACGAAGCAAGAGTAAAACGTCAAGTGGTTGAGATTGAAAGTAAAGAGATTTAGGAAGGGTGGATATCTTATGAATAAACCTTTGAATATGATTTTTATAATGTGTGATGATCATACTGCACAGGCTATCTCTGCTTATGGACATTCTGAGATTGAAACTCCAAATATTGATCTTCTTTATAAGAATGGTATGAGGTTTGATAACTGTTCTTGTACCAATTCCCTTTGTGCTCCAAGCCGGGCATCTATATTAACAGGAAAATATAGCAATGGAAATGGAGTTAGGACTTTAAAAGAAAAGCTAGACCATTCTAATATTTTGTTTTCTGAATTCCTACAAGATGCAGGATACAAGACAGGTCTAGTTGGAAAATGGCATTTAGGCCATGGCAAGGAATATGGTCCTAAGGGGTTTGACGAATGGGAAATCCTAATTGACCAAGGGGACTATTTCGATTCTGTCTTTGAAAGTAACATGATTGGTGAAGGAGATAGGAAGCTAGTTGGTAATGAGTTCAGTAAAGATGGTAGTAATACAATAAGAAAAACCACCCAGGGATATGTTACGAACGTTATTACTGATAAATCTATTGAATTTATTGAAAATGTAGATTCTGATCAACCTTTTTTCCTTATGTGTAATCATAAGGCGCCTCATAGGCCTTGGATACCAGACCCTAAGTATAAGGACTTATACGCTGACCATAAGTTTTCATATCCTGAAACTTTTAATGATGATTATGAAACAAGAACACCAGCAGCTAAAGTAGCAAAGATGAGAATTGAACAACTAACTAAAGCAGACACTAAAGAAGAAGTTCCACCTAATCTATCTAGTCAGGAAGAAAAAGAGTGGAAGTATCAAAAGTTTATGCAAGATTATTTTGCTTGTGTTAAATCCATTGATGATAGTGTGGCAGATATATTAGAATGTTTAAAGAATAAAGATTTATTAGATAATACAGTTATTTTCTATACATCAGATCAAGGATTTTATTTAGGTGAACATGGCTGGTTTGACAAGAGGTTTATGTACGAAGAGTCTCTTAATATGCCTCTAATTGTTTATCATCCTGAATATAAGGATGTATCAAGGATTAATAATAATCTTGTAGCAAACATAGATTTTGCACCTACTATTTTAGAACTTGCCAAGATTGAACGTGATTTTACCTGTGATGGTAAAAGCTTTGCCCACTTTATTACAGGAGAATCAGACAAGGCAATTCATGACTATATTTATTATAGATACTGGGATTATCCTTCTCCTCATAATGTCTATCCTCACTTTGGACTTAAAAATGAAAAGTATAAATTAATGTGCTTTTACCTTGCAAAAGATGATGAAGACAATCTAAAGGATGTAAGTGAAGGGACCTTAATTAAAGAAATAGTTAATAGCCCTAATAAATATGATATGTGGTGGGAGTTTTATAATTTGGATGAAGATTCCAATGAATGTAACAATGAAATAGATAATGAAAAATACAAAGATATAATTGGTATAATGAAGGAAGAATTAATAAGCAAGTTCATATAAAAAGTTCATATCAAATGCTCCTCTTATGATTGACAGCGAGTCAATTTATTTATAAGATGATATTAGAATAAGTTGTCTCATAGGAGAAGTGAAAATATGGATAAAAAGTATGTAAGCATTCGTTCAAAAATATTTATATCAATACTGATACCTGTAATTATTATGATTGTATTTGGAATATTGTCTTATGTTAATATTAGAAGCAGCTTAATTAAAACTTATGAAGAAAACACAGAAAACACTTTACAAGCAATGGGCGATCATATTGGTCTTGGCTTAACCTATGTAGATGAAACTTCCAATCTACTAGAGTTTGATGATGTGGTAAATCGTTATTATATAATGAGAGATAATGAATTAGAGACCGAAGAAATGATTAAAGACAGATATGTGCTTAATAGTCAATTATTCCTCCATAAAAGAACTAATAGATTTATTCAAGATATTCATCTAATAGGAAGCTTTGGACAAGGGATTACTACTGCTTTTGATGGTGGAGATTTTGAGAATATTTATGAAGAACTGGCTAACTCTGAAATAGAAGCATATATGGAGTCAAATCAAGTTGACCAGGTCTGGGTTACAGCTCATCCTGAACTTGATGAACTTATTGGTCTTGAAAAAGATGATTATGCCATATCTTTAATATCTAGGATGAAGTTTAGAAAAGGCTATATTATAATAGATGTTGATTCGAAAAACATTTATAATATGCTTAATGAATATGATTTTGGAAGTGGTAGCCTTTCGGCCTTTGTAACACCAGAAGGATACGAAATCTTATTAAATAATGAAATATCAGCTGATAATACGTCAAAAATATTTGCAGGTAAAAGTTATGTAAAAGAAGCCCTTATTAGTGACGATAATTCTGGTCACAAGATGGTTGACTATAAGGGACAAGCCCATTTGTTTGTATATAATAAATTAGGAGATACAGGTAGTATTGTCACTGCCCTAGTTCCAGAGTCGACTATTATAGGTGAGGCTATTAATTACAGAACGATGATGACTGCTTTTATACTAATTGCCTTAGTCTCTGTTCTTGTTACTGGATTATGTTTTGCAAATAGGATTAAAACAATAATTGTAGATATCCAAAGTACAGTGTTAAAGGCATCAAAAGGCGATCTAACAGTAAACTTTAAAGCAAGAAAAGCCGATGAGATAAAGACTTTAACTGGTGGCTTAAATGATATGATATCTGATATTAAGAACCTAATTGGCGGAGTATCAGATACAGGTTTGCATGTATCAGATTCGGCGGATAACCTGGCAGAATCTTCAGATGCTATCTTAGTGGCTACTAGAGATATTTCTAAAACCATAAAAGAAATCGAAAGTGAAGTTACAAGACAAGCATCAGATACTGAGAATTGCTTAGGACAAATGACTATCCTTTCAAAGCAAATAGATAGACTAAATGTTAGTACAAGGGAAATGGATGGATTTGCCAATTCTACCCTAAGTTTGGCAGAAGATAATATGGCTACTATTGATGATTTATCAAACAAATCTAAAGCTACTTATGAAATCATTGATGTGATCATTGAAGAGATACAAGGGCTGAAAGAAAAAACTAATGATATAGATAGTTTTGTTGAGATTATTAATGAAATAGCAGAACAGTCTAACTTGTTATCTATGAATGCTTCAATTGAAGCTGCAAGAGCAGGAGATTTTGGTAAAGGATTTGCTGTTGTTGCATCAGAAATTAGAAAATTAGCAGTTCAGTCTAAGGATGCCACAAATAAAATTAAAGACAGAGTAGACCAAATTAAAGACAAAACCGAACAAACCTCCCTTTCTGCAAGGAGAGCTGAATCCATAGTTCGCAGCCAAGATATTTCCCTAAGGGACACTGTAAATGCATTTAATGATATACATATTAAAATCACAGATTTACATATAAGTTTGAACAGGATAGCTAATAGTATAGAAGAAATTGATGCTATAAAGAGTGATACCCTTTATTCTTTAGAGAGTATTTCTACTGTAGCAGAAGAAACAGCACTTACTTCCTTGGAAGTTCATGGTACTACAGAAGATTTGCTTGATACTATAGAGACTCTTAACAAGTCCGTTAATGTCCTTGCTAAGGACGGTAAGGACCTAAAAGAGGCGATATCTATTTTTAAGATTGAATAAACTATATAAAATACATATAATGCATAAAACATATAAAATACAAAACATAAAAGATATAAAATAGAAAATATATAAAACACATATAAGTAGATAATATTACCTACATATATGTGTTTTTTATTTTAATTCTTCCTTGTTAATTACCTTGGTCATATAAAGGAGAAGAAGATACAAGGCTGTATAAACTAGACAGAGGATAAACAGTAGAAGGATTCCCCCATAGCTTGCCTGGAGGTAGTTGTAGATACTTTTGGCTAGGTAACCACATATTAGGACAATTAGGATAGGCTTGGCTAGGATTTCCACAGTATCTAGGCTAGGCCTTATGTTTTTGTAGATGACCAAGAATTCGAAGCCGGTTGTTAGTAGTAGGCTTACTAGTAAGCTTGTGAAGTAGCCGCTTATTCCGTCTTTAGGGATTAGGTAGCTTATTAGTAAGATTTTTATGGCTAAGCCAGATACTGAGCTTAGGAAGGATATATGTACCTTGTTTAGGCCGTTTAATATACTGCCAAAGGTGCTTGTTATGTAGAGGAAGGGGCATAGCCAAGCTAATATTGTAATATATTTTCCTGCAAGTTTATTACTAAATATTCTTATGCCAAGTTCCTCGCCGAATACTATAAATATGCCTGCGCTTAGGACTCCGATTAAGACGCTGTATTTTATAGATAGACTTGTAGTTCTTCTAATACTGTTTTTGTTTTTTGTGGCTGCAGCTTCAGATATTGTAGGAAGTAAAAGTACTGATAGAGAGTTAGTTACAGTAGATGGAAACATAATAAAGGGCCTTGCCATAACGTTAACTATTCCATATATACTAAGGGCCTCTGCATTAGTTAAACCATATTTTCTAAGCATGCTTGGAATTAGTATTGCCTCCACACTTGTTAGAATACTAACAATTAGACGATTTGATGTTAAAGGAATAGTCATATTTAAAAGAGATTTGGTTAATACTTTTGTTTGGGTGGCCCTTATGTTTGTTCTTTTTGCATTTATCCTTATTTGCCTTGTATCATATGTTCCATAATAAGATATAATATTGTATATTGTTGAAGATATTTCTCCAACAACTAATCCTATAACCGCAATTTCTATTGTTAAGTTACTATTACCATTAGCAAACAAAGTTGCCATAGCATATACTATAAAGACACGAACTAATTGCTCTAATAGCTGTGTTATTGCGGGGACACTTGATTTTGTTAAACCAAAGTAATATCCGTTTATACAAGCAGTTATTCCGCAAAAAGGAAAAACAATAGCAAGTATCTTAAGTGAAGATGTAATCCTAGGTTCAAATACAATATTGGTGGCTATGTACTGGGCATTAAAATATACAATTAGTGAAAGAATAATAGCTGATGTAAATGAAAATATAAGTCCTAAGCTAAGAACCTTTACTGAATTCTTATAATTTTTTTTGCCAAGCTCTGATGCAACAAACCTTGATATTGTTGTCTGGATTCCTGTACCGTATATATTGTAACATACACCGTATACAGGAAAAATAAGCTGGTACACACCCAGCTGCTCAGCACCTAATAGATTTGAGAGGTATATTTTATAAAAGAAACCAAGTAGTCTTGTTACTACGCCTACAATGGTTAAAATAGCAGTACCCTTTAGAAGTTTCCCTTTACTCATAAAGACTCCTAGATTGGTTATTAATAAAATATATTCGAAAAAAACAAAACAATAACCACAAAATAACTTGACAAAAGAAATGTCGGATGATATATTTAATACGTAATCCCCACCAAATCACTAGGAATTAAATTGGTGGGAATTGATTTGTTTAAAATTAAACTAAGTAAAGTTGAGGATAACTAATGAGGTGGTAAAATGAAGTTATCGACAAAGGGTAGATATGGTCTAAGAGCAGTACTGGATTTAGCGATAAACTCCAAGGAAGAGGTAGTTCCCCTAGGTGAAATAGCTTTGAGGCAGAATATTTCTGTAAGTTACTTAGAGCAGCTAATTTCTAAGCTTAGAAAAGCTGGTATAGTAACCAGTATAAGAGGAGCTCAAGGAGGATATAGACTAGCTAAAGATCCAGAAAAGTTATCAGTTGGAGATATTTTAAGAGTACTTGAAGGAAGTTTATATCCAGTTGATTGTGCAGAGGTAACTGGTGAAGGCGACTTGTGTGAAGGATCAGATAATTGTGTAACCAAGCTAGTATGGATGAGAATTTCTGATAGTATTAACAACGCAGTTGATACCTTAATGCTCTCAGAACTAATTGATGAAAACGATAAAATCATGGTTAATATCTACAATGATGAAGACGACAA
>CAZOSE010000015.1:0-18800 GCA_964582385.1 uncultured Lachnospiraceae bacterium | reverse complement strand
TTGCAGCTCCCCAAGTTGGAATTTTAAGAAGATTGGTAGTTATTGATGTTTCTCCAGAAGGTGATTCTCCTATTATATTAATTAATCCTGAAGTTCTAGAAATTGATGGTGAACAAACAGGTTTTGAAGGTTGTTTAAGTGTACCAGGTAAGACTGGTGAAGTTACTAGACCTAATTATGTAAAGGTTAAAGCTTATGATGAAAACATGAAAGGGATAATAGTAGAAGGAACAGAACTTCTTGCAAGGGCTTTATGCCATGAAATTGATCATCTTAATGGTGAATTATATGTTGATAAAGTTAACGGTGAATTACAACTTGTAGATACAGAGGAATTTGAGGAGGAAGTTTAATGGATATAATATTCATGGGAACACCGGATCTTGCGGCTACAGTCTTTGAGAAGCTACTAGGTTCGAACCATAATATACTTGCTGTTGTTACACAACCTGACAAACCTTATGGACGAGGCAAGAAAATCAGATATAGTCCAGTTAAGGAACTTGCACTAGAGCACAATATTCCTGTTCTTCAGCCAATCAAGGCAAGGGATGAGGATTTTATTAGTGAATTGGAAAAATATAAAGCAGAGATAATAGTAGTGGCGGCTTATGGACAAATTCTGCCTGAGTCTATTATTGATATGCCTAAGTTTGGGTGTGTTAATGTACACACTTCACTTTTGCCAAAATATAGGGGTGCATCTCCAATTCAATGGGCAATTATGAATGGTGATAAAGAAACTGGTGTTACAATAATGCATATGGATGCAAGCTTAGATACAGGAGATGTTATTATCCAAGAAGAAATAATAATTGATAAAAAGGAGACTGCAGATAGTTTACATGATAAACTTGCAATATGTGGTGGCAGTTTAGTATTAGAAGCAATTAAACTAATTGAAAAAGGAAGTGCACCTAGTGTTAAACAGGATGATAGCAAGGCATCTTATGTAAAACTAATAGATAAATCTGAAGGAAATATAGATTTTGCGGATCCTGCGGTTGTAATCGAAAGAAAAATAAGAGGATTAAATCCTTGGCCAAGTGCATATACATTCTTAAAAGGACAAAACCTAAAAGTATGGCAAGCTGATGTTATAGAAGAAGATGAAGAAGTAATGGAAGTGGCAGGTAAACAGGCTGGTCCTGGTGAAATAATAGAAATCAGTGATAATGGCCTAATTGTAAAAACAGGACAAGGATATCTAAAATTACTAGAAATTCAACTAGCAGGTAAAAAAAGAATGAAAGTTGATGATTTCCTAAGGGGCAACAAGGTTGAAAAAGGAACAATCCTTGGCAACTAATAAATTATTGAAACAAGAAAACCACTGCTTTATGCTATTTCTAAAGTTAGTGTAAAACATACAAATTAGATATTTTAAAGAGCAACAGAAGGGAGAATCAATATGCCTTACCTTGGTTTTGGTTATATGGATCCAACATATATACTTGTTATTATTGGTATTGTAATTACTATGGTTGCTTCAGCCAAAGTTAATAGTACCTTTAATAAATATACTCAAATAAGAAGCTTATCAGGAATAACAGGTGCTGCAGCAGCATCCATGTTATTAAAAAGTAAAGGAATTAACGATGTTAGAATAGAGCGTGTCAGTGGTAATCTAACTGATCACTATGATCCAAGAAGCAAAGTTCTAAGACTTTCAGACAGTGTGTACTCAAGTACATCTGTTGCAGCACTTGGAGTTGCTGCCCATGAGTGCGGTCATGCGGTACAACATAATGAAGGCTATGCTCCTCTTAAGATAAGGGGTGCTTTAGTTCCGGTTGTTAATTTTGGTTCAAAGCTATCATGGCCAATTATTCTTATTGGTTTTTTACTTGGAACTAGTCCAGTTTTAATTAGTGTGGGAATATTTTTGTTTTCATTTGGAGTTTTATTTCAAATAGTTACACTACCAGTAGAGTTTAATGCATCTAGTAAAGCAATAAGCATGCTTACGAAAACAGGAATACTTAGCAACAAAGAGGTCGGTCATACTAAGAAAGTATTACAAGCAGCAGCACTAACTTATGTAGCAAGTGCAGCAGCTTCATTATTACAGTTACTTCGTTTGTTCTTACTATTTGGAAGGAGACGTGACTAGGCCCAATCTCCGTAAAAGCCCTCGAGAAATTGCTTTAGATATAGTAATGGATATTACGGAGACAAAAGATAAAGAAACTAGCTTTAGCCATATAGTTTTAAATAAAACTCTTAAAGAATATGACTTCTTAGAAAAGCAGGACAGAGGTTTTATCACAAGGATATGTGAAGGAAGCCTTGAAAGAATAATAACTATTGATTATATAATAAATCAATATTCAAAAATCAAAGTAAAGAAAATGAAACCACTAATTAGAAGTTTACTTCGTATTAGTGTATATCAAATCAAATATATGGACAGGTCACCTGACTTTGCAATATGTAATGAAGCAGTTAAAATAGCCAGAAAAAGAGGTTTCAATAATTTAAGTGGATTCGTTAATGGAGTCCTAAGAAATATTATTAGAAGTCCAGAAAAGGTGGTTTTTCCAGATGAGAAAAAGGAGCCACTTAAGTATTTAAGCGTTATGTATTCTGCTCCAGAATGGCTAGTTTCTCAGCTTATAGACCAGTATGATTATTCTACTGCCAAGACAGTTCTAGAGGCTTTTCTAGCTGAAGATGACACAACAATTAGGACTAACCTAAACAAAATCACGCCAAAAGAACTAGCAAATGAATTAATAAAAGAAGGTGTAAGGGTAAAAGAAGCTAGTTACTTACCTTATGCTTTAAAAATTTCTAACTATGATAGTATAGACAGGTTAGAATCATTTCAAAAAGGACTTTTTACTATACAAGATGAGAGTTCCATGCTAGTGGGTGAACTTGCTAATCTAGAAAAGGATTCCTTAGTCATAGACGTTTGTGCTGCACCAGGGGGTAAGTCTATCCACCTTGCAGAAAAGTTAAACAATAAAGGGAATGTAATATCAAGGGATGTTTCCCAGCTTAAAGTAGATTTGATAGGTGAGAATATCAAAAGACTAGACTTACAAAACATTAGTCCACAGGTATTTGATGCCTTGACTTTAGATAAAGATTCAATTGGTAAAGTAGATTTAGTCCTAGTTGATGCACCTTGTTCAGGACTTGGGGTAATATCCAAAAAACCAGACATAAAATATAACATGAGTCTAGAAAAACAAAAGAGTCTAATAGAATTACAAAGGCAAATATTAGAAGTAGTACACCAATATGTAAAACAAGGCGGTACACTTATTTATAGTACTTGTACTATAAATAAAGAGGAAAATGAAAGAAACGTAGAATGGTTTTTAGAACATTTTCCATTTAAACTAGTTAGTATAGATAGCCTTTTACCAGAAAAACTAAGAGACGACAATACAAAGGAAGGCTTACTTTCCATAATTCCGGGTATCCATGAAAGTGATGGTTTTTTCATTGCAAAGTTTACTAGGACAGATTCTTAAGACAAGACTTACAATATATAAATATAAATATGTATATTTATTTATATTATTCTTATAAAAAAGAGGTAGCAGTACATGGGTATAGCTGATATAAAATCATTAAATATAAAGGAATTAGAAAATTTTATAGAATACTTAGGTGATAAAAAGTTTAGAGGAAAACAAATATTTGATTGGCTTCATGTTAAATTAGTTGATGAAGTTGATGACATGACAAACTTATCTAAGAATCTTAGACAAGAGTTAAAAGATAAGGCAAGTATTACAAACTTAGAAACACTAAGAAAACAAGAGAATGATTCAAAGGATACAATTAAGTACCTATTTGAACTAGAAGATGGAAAAGTAGTTGAAAGTGTGTTTATGAGATACAAACATGGCAATAGTGTGTGTATTTCATCCCAGGTTGGATGTAAAATGGGTTGTAAGTTTTGTGCATCCACAATAGGGGGCTTAGAAAGAAATCTTACTCCAGGAGAGATGTTAGACCAAATCTACAAAATCCAAAAAGATTTAGGTGAGAGAATATCCAACATTGTTGTTATGGGAACTGGAGAACCTCTTGATAATTATGATAATTTAATTCGTTTTATAGACCTAGTTACAAATGAAAATGGGCTTAACATAAGTGGGCGTAATATTACTGTCTCAACTTGTGGTATTGTAGATAAAATCTACAAACTTGCAGATGAAAAGTTACAAATCACTTTAGCTATATCATTACATGCTACAAATGATGAAGTGCGTGGACAAATTATGCCTATTGCAAAAAAGTATAGTATTGATGAACTATTAGAAGCTTGCAAATATTATTTTAAAACTACTGGCAGGAGAATTACCTTTGAATATAGTCTGATCCATGGAGTTAATGATAAAGAAGAGTATGCCCTTGAGCTAGCAAGGAAAATAAGGTCCTTTAATGCTCATGTTAATCTTATACCCGTTAACCCAATTAAAGAACGTGAATACAAACATTCTACATCAAGCCAAATCTCGAAATTCAAAAATATACTTGAAAAATACAAAATTAATGTTACTATAAGAAGAGAAATGGGTACAGATATCGATGCAGCGTGCGGACAACTTAGAAAAAGATATGTGGATCAAACTACAAAGCAGGGGTAGCTAAGGGGGTGTTTTGTTGGAATCCATATCCATAACAAACATAGGGTTAAAAAGAAAAACAAATCAAGACTTTGTTTTTATATCAGAAGAGCCTGTAGGTAAGCTGGATAATTTATTTATTGTAGCTGATGGTATGGGTGGACATAATGCTGGTGATTTTGCTTCCAAGTACAGTGTTGACAAGTTTGTTGACCATGTAAAAGCAAACACTAGTGATATTCCAATAAGTATCATTAGAGATGCTATAGAGGCGACTAACGAAGCTATATTAGAAAAAACAAAACATAATGAAGAATTAAAAGGCATGGGTACAACATTTGTAGTTGCAACCATATTTGGAGAACATTTATATGTTGCCAATGTTGGAGATAGCAGATTATACATTATAGATGAGGGTATTAGGCAGATAACTAAAGATCATTCCCTAGTTCAAGAAATGATAGAAACGGGCAAGCTAGACCAGGATGATGTTCGTACTCACCCTAATAAAAATGTTATAACTCGTGCTATAGGAGCTGACAAACGAATAGTAGTAGATTTTTTTGAAGTTAACTTACAGAAAGGTAGTATCATTTTAATGTGTTCAGACGGCCTAACTAACATGTTAAAAGATGAAGAGATTATGAATATTGTTGTTAATAATAATGATAGACTGGATGTAGCAATAGAAAGTTTAGTTGACCGAGCAAATGAACAAGGCGGCAAGGACAATATTTCAATTATAATCGTAAAACTGTAAAGAGGTGAAAGATAATGTTAAAACCAGGAACTCTTATAAATGAGCGATATGAGATAATCGAAATGATTGGTTCAGGAGGCATGGCTAATGTTTATAAAGCAAAATGCCATAAGTTGAATCGCTTTGTTGCGTTTAAAGTACTTAAGTCTGAATATAGTGATGACAAAAATTTTGTAAAGAAATTCAGAGAAGAAGCACAAGCATGTGCGGGACTATCCCATCCTAACATAGTAAATATTTACGATGTAGGTAACGATGAGGATATATACTTTATCGTTATGGAATTAATTGAAGGGATTACATTAAAAAGTTATATCGAAAGAAAAGGCAAATTAGAAATAAAAGAGGCTGTAGGAATAGCTATCCAAATATCTAGGGGGATGGAGGCAGCTCATCTGAACCATATTGTTCATAGAGACATCAAGCCCCAGAACATTATTATATCTAGAGAAGGAAAAGTTAAAGTAACAGACTTTGGTATAGCAAAGGCTATTAATTCTAATACAATAACAGCAAGTACTATGGGATCTGTTCATTACTTATCTCCAGAGCAAGCAAGAGGTGGCTACAGTGATGAAAAAAGTGATATATATTCATTAGGTGTTACCTTATATGAGATGCTTTCAGGAAGGGTACCATTTACAGGTGATAATACGGTATCTGTTGCACTTCTTCATATACAAAGTGAACCAATTCCTCTTAGAGAATTAGATCCACAAATACCCGTTAGTATTGAACGTATAGTTCAAAAATGTATGCAAAAGAAGCCAGAGCGAAGATACTTGGCTGCATCAGATCTTATTTATGACCTAAAGAAATCCATAGATAATCCTAACGGTGATTTTGTTGTAATACCTGCAACTACAGACATAGATTCGCCAACTATTATGATGTCAGAGAAAGAACTTGATTTAATTAAAAGTTCATCGAATCAAACGGTTAATTCTAACGGAGGCTATAATAGCATGAACTCAAATAACAATCGTGGATTTCATGATGATGATGAATACTCAGATAATGAATATGATGAGTATAATGAAGAATATGACGAAGAGTATGACGATGAATACTTTGTTGAAGAAGACGCGGAAGATATAGACCCTAGAATGGAAAAGGTTGTACTTATAGGTACTATAGCAGCAGCAGTAATCGCAGCTTTAGTAATCTTGTTTTTAGTTTCAAAGTTTTTCAATTTGTTCCCAGGAAGAGGAGACAACCAAGATGAAACTAATGAACCTGAAACAACACTTGCATCTGAGGAAACAGAAGAAGTTACTCCAACTCCTGATGTTGTAGAAACATTTACAATGCCTTATGTTTTAAATCTAACTTATGATGATGCAGTTAGAACACTAAAGCAAAAGTATGAAGACATTGATATATATTCAACGGAAGATTACTCTGAAACCGTTGACAAGGGCTCGGTTATTGAACAATATCCAAGTGAGGGAATTGAAGTTACCGGCGATACACAAGTGCGTCTAGTAATTAGTGTAGGAAAAGAAGAATTCCCCCTTCCTAATGTATATAATTATACTGACCAACAAGCTTTAGCAGTGCTTGGCGATGCTGGTCTTAAGATTACTAGAGATTATCAAGCCCACGATACAGTTGAAGAGGGCAAGGTAATAACAACTGTACCTAACCAAGGTACTTTAGTGGTAAAGGGTACTACTATCACAGTAATTGTAAGTACAGGACCTGATATTGTTTATGTATCTGTACCCCAGTTAGTTGACAAGGATGAAAGTGTTGCTCGCCAACTAATTGAGATAAGTGGCTTATCGGCAGGAGAAAGAGCTGAAGAGTATTCTGACAAACCTAAGGGAATAGTTATTTTCCAAAGCAAGGCTCCAGGAGAAGAGGTTCAAGAAGGTACAGCAATTAACTTGGTGATTAGTAAAGGGCCAGAACCAACGCCAGAACCAACACCTCCACCTGAAACAGAACCACCAGAAACACAACCAGAAACACAACCACAAGAACCAATACCACCTCTTGATCCTCCTGTAACACCATAACCAGGAGATGGAGATGTAAATTCATAAGCATATAATGTTTATGTGAGAGTAATAAACTAAAGTTTATGTGAGAATAACAAACAACAACTATATAAACAATTATTTAAAATAGTAATTAGGCCGACAAAAGCTACTTGCAATTACAAGATAATCTTTAGATGTTTTATCAGTCTTGTTTGCTATAGTTTTTGTCATCAGCCTAATTATGTTTTTTGTATAGATAAAATATGATAAATATCATATAATATATATCAAATAATATATGTCAAATAATATATATCATAAATTATTTACGTAGCTAACAACGATATTTTAGTTTAAGTAAGGATAAAAGGTTTGTATGGAAGGAAAAATAATAAAAGG
This sequence comes from uncultured Lachnospiraceae bacterium, assembly GCA_964582385.1. Lineage (GTDB taxonomy): Bacteria > Bacillota > Clostridia > Lachnospirales > Lachnospiraceae > JAAYRG01. The sequence continues at coordinate 11,067 of CAZOSE010000015.1, read as the reverse complement.
AATTGCTGGATTTTACTACTGTTATGTAGAAAATGATGGCTTATATGAATGTAAGGCAAAAGGAATATTTAGAAATAAAGACATCAAGCCCTTAGTAGGCGATGATGTAAGGATAGAAGTATTAGATAAAGACAAAAAAATAGGCAATATAGTTGAAGTAATCGAGCGCAAAAACACTTTAATAAGGCCAAATGTTGCCAATGTTGACCAAGCGCTTATTATATTTGCTGCATCTCATCCAGAACCTAATTTCAACCTTTTAGATCGATTTCTAATCATGATGTTACAACAGAATGTAGAAACTATCATATGCATTAACAAGAAAGACCTGGTTGATGAGGAAACCCTAGATAAGTTCTCAACTCCTTATTTAAAGGGGAATTATAGAATTATATATACAAGCAGTAAAACCGAGGAAGGATTCGATGAACTTAGTAGATTACTAGAAAACAAAACAACAGTTGTAGCTGGTCCTTCCGGTGTAGGTAAATCATCAATTATCAATATAATATCCCCTAGTGCTGATATGGAAATAGGAGATATAAGCAGAAAACTAAAACGGGGAAAACATACTACAAGACATTCAGAAATTTTTCCTGTTAAAAACCACACTTATATTATAGACACACCTGGATTTAGTTCATTAGAAATTAAAGATATTGAAAAAGAAGACTTACAAAATTATTTCCCCGAGTTTACAGACTACAATAACCAGTGTCGTTTCGTGGGATGCCTTCATTTGACTGAACCAAATTGTGCAGTTAAAGAGGCCCTATCCAAAGACAAGATATCTAATGAAAGATACGAAAGTTACAAATCACTTATTGAGTATATAGACAGTCAGAAAAAGTATTATTAACCTAAAAACTTAGCTACAAAAAGTGTTTCGGTATATCTAAAATATAGAAATTATTAGAAGGAGAACATTATGTATAAATTAGCACCATCAATTTTAGCAGCAAACTTTGCAAAACTTGGCCAAGATGTAGCCAAAGTAGAAGATGCAGGGGTAGAGTATCTACATATAGATGTCATGGATGGAGCCTTTGTTCCAACTATTTCATTTGGTTCAACTGTAGTTAAGTGCTTAAGGCCTGATTCTAATCTTGTATTTGATGTTCACTTAATGGTTGAAGAACCTATTCGCCTTATTGATGAATTTGCAGATGCTGGAGCAGACATCATCACAGTACATTCAGAAGCTTGTAAACATCTGCATCGTACTATTATGGCCGTAAAAGAAAAAGGACTAAAAGTAGGTGTATCCCTTAATCCTGCAACTCCTCTTAATGTACTTGAATATATAATAGAGGAATTAGATATGGTATTAATCATGAGTGTAAACCCAGGATATGGTGGGCAGAAGTTCTTACCTTTAGTTATAGATAAGATTAAAGCTTTAAGAGAAATGATTGATAGTAGGCAGTTAGATATAGACATTCAAGTTGACGGTGGTTTATCACCTGACAATGTACATTTAGTGCTGGATGCTGGAGCCAATGTGATTGTTGCTGGTTCTGCAGTATTTAATAATGATGTTAAAGAAAATGTAGATAAATTCAAAGAGGTTTTTAAAAAGTATGAATAACAAGCAAGGAAGAACCTTAATTATTTCTGGAAGTAAAGTATCAAGTGGATTTCTAAAAGATTATTTAAAAGACGAGAGTTTTGACTATGTAATAGCAGCTGATTATGGCCTTTTAACTGCACATAAACTTAATATACCAGTTGATTATATTTTAGGAGATTTTGATTCTGTACCAGAAGAGATAATTAGTGAATATAGAGAAAAAAACAAGAATGACAATTCTTTTACAATAAAGAAGTATAACCCTGATAAGGATTTCACTGATACTCATATTGCTATAGAAACAGCAGTTGAACTAGGAGCCAAAGAAATTGTTATAGTTGGAGCAACAGGGACTAGGCTAGACCATACTTTGTCGAATTTGCACAATTTAGTAATTCCATTAAATAAAAATATTAGATGTAGTTTAGTTGACGAACATAATAAATTGTATATAATAAATAAGTCGATTAAATTATACAAACATGATTTATTTGGTTCATATATTTCCTTATTGCCCTTAACTCCATTAGTTAAGAGGGTTACCCTTAAGGGATTCAAATATCCCTTGAATGAACACGATATTGAAATAGGTTATAGCATTGGAGTTAGTAACGAGATAATAGATGATTGTGCAGAAATAATTTTTGAATCTGGTATACTAGTAGTGGTAGAATCTCGTGATTAAGCTAATAATCAAGGACAAGTATGAATAAGAATAATCTACACAAGAAAAAGATAAGTATAACTTACAGAAATTAGAGGAGAAATTATGAAATTAGGAATAGTAGGATTACCTAATGTGGGTAAAAGCACATTATTTAATTCATTAACAAAAGCAGGTGCAGAATCAGAGAACTACCCATTTTGTACCATTGACCCAAACGTAGGAGTTGTATCAGTACCTGATGAAAGATTAGGGGTACTATCAAATATTAGTAAAACCAAAAAAATAATCCCTGCAATAATAGAATTTGTTGATATTGCTGGTTTAGTTAAGGGTGCATCAAAGGGCGAAGGTTTAGGCAACCAGTTCCTTTCTAATATAAGGGAAGTAGATGCTATAGTACATGTAGTAAGATGTTTCGAAGATCCAAATGTTGTTCACGTAGAAGGCTCAATTGATCCTTTAAGGGACATAGAAACAATTAATTTGGAACTTATTTTTTCTGATATAGAAGTACTTGAAAGAAGAAAACAAAGAGTAGCTAAAGGTGCTAAGAACGATAAGGAACTAGCTAAAGAACTTAAGTTTCTAGATAGACTTATGGAATTCTTAGAAGAAGATAAATTAGCAATAAATATTCCTATTGAAGACGAAGAAGAAATAGAATATTTAAAAGAATATAATTTGTTAACTTACAAACCTGTTGTGTTTGCAGCTAATGTTACTGAAGAAGATTTGATTAGTGATGGTAACGATAACGAGCATGTAGCTAGTGTAAGAGGCTTTGCAGAAAAAGCAAATTCTGAAGTATTTGCAATAAGTGCTCAAATTGAACAAGAAATATCTGAACTAGATGAAGAAGAAACAAAGTTGTTTTTAGACGACTTAGGAATTGATAAATCAGGACTGGAAAAACTTATAACTGCAAGTTATAAGCTACTAGGATTAGTAAGTTATTTAACAACAGGAGAGCAAGAAACTAGAGCCTGGACTATTACTGAAGGAACCAAAGCTCCACAAGCAGCAGGAAAAATTCACTCAGATATTGAAAGAGGATTTATACGAGCTGAAATTGTTAGCTACAAAGACTTAGTAGAATGTGGTAGTATGGTTGCAGCTAGAGAAAAAGGCTTAGTTCGCTCTGAAGGTAAAGAATACGTAATGAAAGACGGAGATGTAGTACTTTTTAGATTTAATGTTTAAGTAGCTAATAAAAATCTATAAGAAAAGTGAGTGATAAGTATGTCTATAAACAAAGGCTATGATGTTATGTTCCCCAACCTAGGAATAGAACTAGAAAGTTTAGGTACTTCAATATCGTTTTTTGGCTTCGACATTGCTTTCTATGGTATTATTATCGCCATAGGAGTTGCGGCTGGATACGGGATAGCTCAGTACCAAGCTAAACGTTCGAATCAAGATCCAGAATTATATTTAGATTTTGCACTTTGGGCAATAATCGTATCAATGATAGGAGCAAGATTATACTATGTAGTATTTGCGTGGGATGAATTTAGAGGCAGCCCTATGGATATTCTAAACTTAAGAACAGGGGGCTTAGCTATTTATGGCGGAGTTATAGCAGGTTTCTTCTCAGCCGTAATATTTACAAAAATTAAAAAGTTGAACTTCAAGCTTTTTATAGATACATGTACTCCAGGCTTACTTATAGGCCAAGCAATAGGAAGATGGGGAAACTTCTTCAACCGTGAAGCCTTTGGAGAACACTACAAGGGATTATTCTCAATGATGGTAGATGTTAGGGATGTTCACAGCGACTATAGAAGGCCAGTAGAAGTGTTGATGTCAAAGTTTGCAGGTAATCCACAAGCTCTTAACAAGATTATGGAAGTACGTGAAAACTCTGTCCTAATCGACGGAGCTACATATATTCAGGTCCATCCAACTTTTCTTTATGAATCCCTTTGGAGCTTTGCATTATTAATAATAATGCTAGTATACTCAAAATATAAAAAGTTCGATGGAGAAATTGCCCTAATTTACTTCGGAGGTTACGGCTTAGGTAGATTCTGGATAGAAGGTCTAAGAACCGACCAACTATTCCTATGGGATTCGCCTATAGCTGCATCCCAGCTTTTATCAGGCCTGCTATTTTTAGCCAGCCTATCAATAATCATCTATAATCACATAAAACTTAGAAAACCTTCACATAGAAGGAAGAAGCGTTAAGAAAAAAGTTTTCAACTAAAAAATACGGTCATAGTTATCTCCCTGAATAGGCAAAGATAACTATAACCGTATTTTTTTGTGCCTAGATTTCTAATATTTTCCCCCACACCACTCCACCACCTACCCTGACTACAGCAGATAAATTCTTACTAAATCTAGGAAAATAGCTTGCCAAAAGGTATTCAATGGGGTAAAATACAACTAAGTGGAGCAAAGTGGTGGAAAGTGGTTCTAAGTGGAGACCATTATACATAATTTGTAGGTTAAGGTGAAGTTTATGTTCATGGGAGAATATGATCACACAATCGATACAAAGGGAAGGGTTATAGTACCCGCCAAATTTCGTAAAGACCTAGGGGAAGAGTTCGTTATTACCTCTGGTTTAGACGGCTGCCTTTTTGTATATCCTATGGAAGAATGGGAAAACTTTATTGAAGAGTTAAAAAAACTCCCTGGAACAAAGGAAGGAAGACAATTTCAACGTTACTTTATGGCAGGTGCAGCATCTTGCGAAGCGGACAAGCAAGGAAGAGTCTTAATTCCAAACAAACTAAGAGAACATTCTAAACTAGAAAAGGATGTAGTCTTAGTTGGTGTTATAAATAAAATTGAAATTTGGAGTAAAGAACTTTGGGACAGCAATAATAACTATGAAGATGTAGATCAAATTGCTGAACGTATGGCAGAGTTTGGCTTAAGTTTTTAGGAGGTTATTATTTTGAATGAAGATAGGACAAGCACAGAAAGTACAAATGAATTCAAACACATTTCAGTTTTATTAGAAGAAACCATTATTGCTTTGCAGATAAAAGAAGATGGAATATATGTAGATGGAACCTTAGGTGGAGCAGGTCATTCTTACGAAATAGTTAAAAGACTAGGAAAGAACGGAAGATTAATTGGAATAGATCAAGACGAGGCTGCAATTAGTGCGGCAAGTAAGAAACTTGAAGAGTATAAAGATAAAGTTACTATTGTAAGAAACAATTATAGTCAGATAAGTCATATACTAAAAAGTCTAGACATTGACAAGGTAGATGGAATACTTCTTGATTTAGGAGTATCTTCATATCAGCTTGATACAGCATCAAGAGGCTTTAGTTATAACGAAGATGCACCCCTTGATATGAGAATGGACAACAGAATAGACTATACCGCAAGGGACATTGTAAATGGATATAGTGAAACAGAATTATTTAGAATCATAAAAGACTATGGAGAAGATGGTTTTGCAAAGAATATTGCTAAACATATTGTAAGAGCAAGAGGCGAAAAGCCAATTGAAACAACATTTGAACTTGTAGAAGTTATAAAAGCAGCTATACCAATGAAGATTCGTAAAAAAACAGGACATCCGGCCAAGAAAACATTTCAGGCAATACGAATTGAATTAAACAAGGAATTAGAAGTATTAAAAAACACACTAGATGAAATGATTGATTGTTTAAATAAGGATGGAAGACTTTGTGTTATAACTTTCCATTCCCTAGAGGATAGAATAGTCAAATTAAACTTTAGGACCAATCAAGATCCATGTACTTGCCCGCCAGAATTTCCTATATGTGTATGTGGCAAGGAATCTAAAGGTAAGGTAATTACAAGGAAACCAATAATTCCATCAGAAGAAGAACTCGAATATAACAAAAGGTCAAGAAGTGCAAAGTTAAGAGTTTTTGAAAAGAAATATTAATTGTGGGGAGGACTTAAAACATGGGTGCAAGAAAAATAAGCAATAACTATGATACTAATAACGAAAAATATGATTACAATGAATACTATATTGAAGATAATGCAGTAAGAAAACTTCGACAAGATAATAGAGCTTATGGGTTGCCACAAGAAGAGGTAGACATAAGAAGACAAAAGCGCTCAAGTACAAAAGTTAAACCAGAAAAGGAATTATCAAGTGTAAGCGAGGGTGCGTGTTTTGTTTTAATACTAGCAATTGGTATGACTTTGTTTTTGGGAATTGATTATATTAAAACTCAAACAACAATTTCAGCACTTAATAAAGATATAATCCAATCAGAAAAACAACTTACAAATATAAAAGAAGAAAATAGAATACATAAAGAACAATTAAATGCTAATTTGGATTTGCAAAGGGTATATAATATTGCAACCGCTGAATATGGTATGGTTCGTCCGAGTGATGAGCAAGTAATTTATTTTGAAAGTACATTTAGTGATTTTGTTAAACAATATGAGGAGATCCCTTCAAATGATGAATTTAGCATATTAGCAGATATTTTTAAATAGTGATACGAGGTAGGCTATGAATAGAAGAAATAATAGAAATAATATTAGACCTAGCAGGAGAAGCACAAGTATTAAGAAAATAAAAAAGTTTTCACCCAAAATGCAAGCAAGTCTATTGCTTGTTTTTTGTGTTGTAATAGTCGCATTACTAGGAATAATAGGTAGATTATTATTTATAAACAGTAATAATAGTGATGTATATGCTAAGAGAGTTCTTGCACAGCAAACTTATACTAGCAGTTCTATCCCTTATAAAAGAGGAGCAATCTATGATAGTCAAGGTACGGTTCTAGCTTTTAGTGACAAAGCATATAACTTAATACTAGATGTAAAATATATGCGTTCAGGAAAAGATGAAGAGAATGTTATACCTACAATTAACGCTATTACAGAAACCTATAACTTTATTACAAAAGATGAACTCAACAAAATTGTAAAAGAAAAAGAAAATAATCAATATGTAATACTTGCAAAAGAATTACCATATGACGAAATGATTAAGTTACAAGAATATATAGAAACAGAAAAAGAAGAAAACAAAGATGGTGAATCTAAGGTTAAGGGTCTGTGGTTTGAAGAAATCTTTATACGTAGATATCCTAATAACACCTTAGCAAGCAGCCTTGTTGGTTTTACAACTAAGGACGGCAAAGGTAATTGGGGGATAGAACAGTATTATAACGACCAATTAAGTGGAACTGATGGAATATCCTACGGCTATATAGATAATGAACTTAATCTACAATCTAAAGCCCACCCACCTACTAATGGCAATTCCTTGGTTTCAACTATAAATGGATATGTTCAAAGAATTGTACAAGATCATATATTAAACTTTAATGAGGAATTTGGCAGTAAAAACATTGGTGTTCTAGTTATGAATCCAAACAATGGCCAAATAATTGCAATGGCATCTAACGAAGAATATGACTTAAACAATCCAGCAGATCTTAGTCCTTTTTTAGATGAAGAAACAATTAATAGTATGACAAATGATGAAAAACTAGACTATCTAAATGGCATCTGGCGTAATTATATTACTAGTGACTCCTATGAGCCAGGTTCAACCTATAAACCTTTTACAATAGCAGGGGCTCTTGAAGAAGGCTTAATATATGAAAGTCAAACCTTTTACTGTGATGGCGGTGAACATATAGGTGGCTGGAATATTAGATGTCATAAACGTAGTGGACATGGAACGATTACACTAACTGAAGCTTTAGCTGAATCCTGTAATGACGCCCTAATGCAAATTGCAGCATTATCCGGTAGAAATGGTTTTTATGGATATCAAACATTCTTTGGTTTTGGTTCAAGAACAGGTATTGATATTCCAGGTGAAGCAAATGGACTTATTCTTCCTGTAGAAAGTCTAAATGGAACTGAACTTGCAACAAGTAGTTTCGGACAAACATTTACTACAACAATGCTTCAAATGGCAACAGCATATTCATCTGCTATTAATGGAGGTAACTACTATAAACCTCATTTAGTAAAACAAATATTAAATGACGATGGCCATGTATTAGAGGATTTTGAAGCAGAAGTTCTTAAAAAGACATCAAGTAAGAAGACTTCAGACTTCTTAAAGAGCGCACTATTATCAACAGTAGAAAACGGAACTGCAGGCACAGCAAAAGTTCCAGGTTACCAAGTAGCAGGTAAAACAGGAACAGCACAAAAGCAACCTAGATCAGAGCGTACTTATGTAGTTTCATTTTTAGGTCATGCTCCTGCCCTTGATCCACAAGTTGTTATATATGTAGTAGTGGATGAACCTCAGAATGTAGAAAGACAAGCCAACAGCGCTATAGCAACAGGATTAGCAAGTAAGATTTTAGCTGAAATCCTTCCCTTCTTAGAGATTTATCCTGACCCAGACTTGATTGAAGATACTGAAAATCCACTTGAACCTAGTGATAATAATGATGGTTTAGATGGAACAATTGATGAAGGAGATGGTGATAATGTAGATAGTGAAGGTAATGTTGATGAAGGATCACAAGATTCAAATGAAGGAAATAATGAAGACTTAGAAGATTCCAATGAAGGAAATGGTACTGAAGGGGACAGCGAAGATGATCCTGGGTATATAGATGAGGATGAATACTTCCCAGATGCTATACCTGATGCTGAGGAAAGTACCGAATAATCCACAATGGAATATCCTTAGTAATAAATTAGTTATAAAAACAAAAGTTATATCATAACCTTGCATAGTTTGTAATATTATTTATCAATAAGCATTAAGAGGTTATATATGGCTAGAAACAAAACATATAATAAGAGAAATGTTTTCATAGTTTTCTTATGTGTTACAATTGTTGCTTCCTTACTTGTAGGACGCTTGTCTTATTTAATGATATTTAGGTCTAAAGACTACGCAGCAAGGGCACAAGACCTTCACGAAAGAGAACGCCCTATAAAGGCGCCTAGAGGGTTGATTTACGATACAAAAGGTCAAATCATAGCTACAAACAAACCAGTGAGTACTATTTCAGTTATACATGCTCAGATAAATGAACCTGAACAAGTAATAGAAACTCTATCAAGTAAACTAGGGCTAAGCCAAGAATATGTTAGAAAAAGAGTAGAAAAAAACTCTTCCTTAGAAAGAATCAAATCCAATGTAGATAAAGAGATTGCAGATGAAATAAGGAATATGAAACTTGATGGGGTAATGGTTGATGAAGATTATAAAAGATATTATCCTTACAATGATTTGGCATCTAAAGTAATAGGGTTTACAGGCGGAGACAACCAAGGTATTGTTGGACTAGAAGTAGAGTACGAAAAATACCTTAAAGGTATTGATGGGACTATTTTAACCTTAACTACAGCATATGGAGTAGAAATAGAAAATGCTGCAGAAGAGAGAATAGAGCCCAAACCAGGTAATAATTTAAGAATAAGCTTAGATATAAATATGCAAAAATATGCAGAACAAGCAGCAAAGAAAGTGTTAGAAGCAAAAGGGGCAAACAATGTAAAGGTGATCCTTATGAATCCCCAAAATGGAGAAATAAATGCAATGGTTAATGTACCTGAATTTGACCTTAATAATCCATTTACCCTAACAGAGAACATGACAAAAGATATAGATGTATCCTTGCTGTCTGATGAGAATAAACAAGATTTACTTAATCAAATGTGGAGAAATGCATGTCTTAGTGATACATATGAACCAGGTTCTTCATTTAAAATAGTTACTTCCGCAGCAGCCTTAGAAACTGGTGTAGTTGAATTAGATGACAAGTTTTTTTGTCCTGGCTACAAAATAGTAGAAGATAGAAGAATTAGGTGTCATAAGGCAGGAGGCCATGGAAGCCAAACCTTTTATGAAGGTATTTTAAACTCTTGTAACCCTGTATTTATGGAAATTGGAGCAAGGACTGGTATAGATAATTTATATAAGTATTTCAGGCAACTAGGCTTGTTTAAAAAAACTGGTGTTGACCTTCCTGGTGAAGCAAGTTCAATAATGCATAAGAAAGAAAATGTAAAACCTGTTGAGCTGGCAACTATTTCCTTTGGTCAGTCGTTTCAGATTACACCTTTACAACTTCTTGTAGCTTCTAGTGCAGTTGTTAATGGAGGAAGAATTGTAAATCCTCATTTAGGTATGGAAGTTATTAACTCTGAAGGAAAAACCATAAAAAAACTTGAATACCAAGAAAGAACCAATGCAATTAGTAAAGAAACCTCCGAGACAATGAAGTTCTTACTAGAAGCAGTAGTATCAGATGGTACAGGTAAAAGGGCCTATCTTCCAGGCTTTAGAGTTGGAGGAAAAACTGCAACTTCAGAAAAGTTACCAAGAAGTGAAAACAAATATATTTCTTCTTTTATAGGATTTGCTCCAGCGGATAATCCGCAAATAATAGGACTTATTTTAATAGATGAGCCTGTTGGCATTTATTATGGAGGAACAGTTGCTGCACCAGTTATTGCAGAGGTTTTTGATAATGTGCTTCCTTATATGGGAGTTGAAGCAAAATATACTGTAGAAGAAAAAGAAGAATATGATATTGGAACAATTATAATGCCAAATTTAATAAATTTAGATAAAAAAGAAGTTAAAAAGACAATGAATGATTTGGATTATAAGGGTGAAATATATTATTTAGGTGAAGGCGAAATAGTAGTAGAACAATTCCCTCTAATGGGGGAAAAATTTGATAAAAGTAGTGACTTGATTCTATACTTACAATAGAATATAATTATCTCATTGGTCTACAAGGGATTTACCATAGGCTTACATGGGAGGAAAAGATGGAATATAAAATTTTAATACCAGTTTTGGTATCATTTGTAATAAGTGTTATTTTATGCCCTATTATGATACCTTTTCTTAAAAAACTAAAGTTTGGGCAGCAAGTTAGGG
>CAZOSE010000014.1:0-18998 GCA_964582385.1 uncultured Lachnospiraceae bacterium | reverse complement strand
GCTATTAAATGAAGAAAAATCCCTTGCCAAAAAAGGTGAAGTAGGAGAAATCTGTATAAGAGGTACTCCTTTAACTTTAGGATATTATAATGATTTTGAAAAAACCAATGAGGTATTTATTCAAAACCCACTTAACAAGCTCTATCCAGAACTTATATACTGCACCGGAGACTTGGGTAAATATAATGATGATGGAGACTTAGTCTTTGTTTCTAGGAAAGACAATCAAATTAAACATATGGGTCATAGGATTGAACTTGGTGAAATTGAAATAGCTATAAATATGTTAGAAGGAATCCAAAGTTCATGTTGTTTGTTTGATAATATCAAGAAAAGAATTATCCTCTTTTATGTGGGACAAGGAAACAAGGCTGATATTTCAACTTATTTAAAAGACAAATTACCTCGTTATATGGTACCAAATCGAATACACCAATTAGATAGTATGCCATATACAAGTAACGGTAAGGTAAACAGAAATTATTTAAAGGAAAACTATATTGAAACAAAAATAAAACAAGTGAGGGAATAAATAATGGAAGAATTATTAGAAATTTTAGAAGAATTACACCCAGAGGTAGATTTTGAAAGTAATGAAAGACTTATAGATGGAAATGTTTTGGATTCCTTTGACATTATTACACTTATTGCAGAAATTAGTGATGAGTTTGATATTTCAATTCCTGCAGAAGAGATAATACCAGAGAATTTTAATTCAGCTAAGTCCTTGTATAAACTTATTGAAAAATTAAGTGATGAGGATTATTAGGAGGTAATATGATTTTCACATCATATGAATTTGTTTTGTTTCTTGTTATAGTCTTTACCCTATACTATACAATTCCTAAGAAGTATCAGTGGGTTTTATTATTGATTGCTTCCTATGCTTTTTATGCCTATGCAGGAGCTAGTTTTTTAATTTATATAATAATTACAAGTGTATCTACATACTTCTTTAGCTATTTGATTGGAAAGATACATAGGCAGCAAAAACTATACTTAAGAGATAACAAAGGTTTATTATCGAGGGACCAGCGAAAAGAATATAGAGAATCTATGAAAAGCAAGCGTTTCAAACTTCTAGTTATTTGCTTAGTTATTAACTTTGGAATACTTGCAGTTATTAAATACACTAACTTTGCAATTGCTAATGTGAACTCACTCCTTAATGTATTTAATGCTGGTAGTGGACTTAGCTTTATAAACTTTGCAGTTCCTCTTGGGATTTCCTTTTATACCTTTCAAACCATGGGGTATATAATTGATATTTATCGAGATAAATATGAATATGAGAAGAATATATTCAAGCTAGCCCTCTTCACATCATTCTTTCCACAGCTAATTCAAGGTCCTATCAGTCGTTTTGATGATTTGAAAAAGACCATGTTTAAGGAGCATCAATTTGATGGCCAGAATATTAGTTTTGGATTACAAAGAATTATATGGGGATATTTTAAGAAACTAGTAATTGCTGACAGACTTGTTAGTGGTGTTACTACAATAGTTGGGGATACTGAACTCTACCAGGGAGTTTATGTTGTACTAGGAATATTCTTCTATGCAATACAGTTATATGCCGACTTTACCGGAGGTATTGATATAACTATTGGAATTGGCCAAATGCTCGGAATAAAAATACAAGAAAACTTTATTAGACCATTTTTCTCTAAATCAGTAACAGAATATTGGAGAAGATGGCATATATCTCTTGGCTCATGGTTTAGAGACTATATGTTCTTTCCCATATCAGTAAGTGGTCCAATGCTTAAGCTATCAAAGTTTACAAGGAAGCGCCTTGGTGATGGCATAGGAAAAAGACTGCCTGTTTATATATCATCAATTATAGTCTGGTTTACAACAGGTATTTGGCATGGTGCAGCATGGAACTTTATTGTTTGGGGATTGCTAAACTGCTTGGTAATTCTAGTATCCCAGGAATTAGAACCCTTATATGCAAAGTTTCATAATCGCTTTAATGTTAAAGGTAAGTTTTCGTTTAGATTGTTTCAAGTTGGCCGTACTTTTTGGATTATGAGTTTTATTAGAATACTAGATTGTTACAGGGATGTAGGAACAACATTTAGAATGTATGGGACTGTGTTTACTAAGTTTAATTATATGGAGTTATTTCAAGGTGGCTTGTTAAAGGTAGGACTTACTGGTGCTGATTATTTTGTCTTGATACCAGCAGTTTTATTAATGTTAATGGTTAGTTTAATTGGACGGTCTACAAGTGTAAGAGAAAAAATAGCACAAAAGCCACAGATGGTAAGTTATGTAGCTTATGCAGCTATTATCTTTGGAATAATTATATTTGGTGCTTATGGAATTGGCTATGATTCTAGCCAATTTATATATAGTCAGTTTTAATATTTTATTTGGAGGAATTATGGACAAAAAGATAATCACAAATATTTCGGCATTTCTATTGTTTATATTGATTCTCTTCTCCCTACAAAGATTATTAATGCCAAAATATATGTCTGAAATATTTGAAGGAAATTTAGTAGAAGAATACTACAGGTCTAATAAAGACCATGATGTAATATTTTTAGGAGACTGTGAAGTTTTTTCAAACATATCACCTTCAACACTTTGGGAGGAAGAGGGGATAACTAGTTACATTCGTGGAAGTGCACAGCAGCTTATATGGCAATCTTACTATTTGTTGGAAGAGACCCTAAAATACGAAAGTCCAGATGTTGTTGTGTTTAACGTGCTTGCAATGAAATATAACGAGCCACAAAATGAGGCTTATAATCGTATGACAATCGACGGTATGAAATGGTCAAAATCCAAGGTGGGCGCTATTAAGGCATCAATGACAGAGGGTGAAAACTTTATAGATTATATCCTACCTATACTTCGTTACCATAGTAGGTGGAGCGAATTAAGCTCTGAAGACATTAAATATATGTTTGATAAAGAGCCCTTATCCCATAATGGTTATTTAATGAGGGCAGATGTAAAGCCAGTAACTAAGATTCCTGAGGGAAGAATACTTGCTGACTATGAATTTGGTGAAAACAGTTATAATTACCTAGATAAAATCACTAAAATATGCAAGGAAAACGATATTGAATTAATATTAATCAAATCTCCAAGTGTCTACCCATATTGGTATGAGGAGTGGGATGAGCAAATGGTTGATTATGCAAAAGAAAATGATATAACATATATTAATTTCCTAGACTTTGCAGATGAAATAGGTATAGATTATGAAAATGATACATTTGACGGAGGACTTCATCTTAATCTAGCAGGTGCAGAAAAGTTTACAAAATACTTTGGAAGAATATTAAGTAAGGACTATGCTTTAAAAAATCGTAAAAACGAAGAAAAATTAGCTAAAGTATGGGATGAAAAGCTAGGTCATTACAAGCAGATGAAAGAAGACCAATTATCTGAAATTGCAATGTACGGAAAACTTATTAGCTTTGGTAGTCCTGCCCAAGCCCAATAGCTAGAATAAACTAAATTACAAAATAGAGTTTTGCAATCACTTAAGAATAAGTAAAAAGGAGTTGAATAAATGAGGAAGAACGGAATATTTCTAATTATAATATTAGCATTAGTATTAGTAGGATGTAGTGGTGGTGCAAATGAAGGTAAAGCCAGTGACAATGTTGGTAAGGAAGAGCAAGGCAAGGCTAGTGACAACTTTGCATTTAAAAACAATGGTTTAACTATTCCTATTGACGGACAAGCTGAAGAGATTCTAGACAAGCTTGGAGAACCAATGGAGTATTTCGAGGCCCCAAGTTGTGCTTATCAGGGTTTGGATAAAACCTATTATTATAACGGGTTTGAGATTACAACCTATACAGAAAAGGAGGTAGATTATGTTGCAAGTGTCCTACTTGTTGATGATACAGTTACAACTGACAAGGGGATATATATTGGGTCAAGTATAGATGATATGATTAAAGCCCATGGTGAAGATTATGAAGAAAAAACAGGACAGTATACCTACACAAAAGGTGATTCCCAGTTACAATTTATATTTAAAGATGATTTGATTGTTTCTATTTTGTATACTAAAATTATTTGATTTTGACTTACTTGCAGACCTACCTCCAAACTTATTCGCCCTTTAGAATAAGATTTGGAGGTTTTCTTTATGTGAATATAATGTTATAATTTAATTTAGAGCTAAATTATAGATAATAGTATAATTTACAAGAAAACAAAAATGTAAAAGCACATAATAATTAGGAGTGAAGTATGAAAGTTAGCGTATATACAGATGGATCCGCTAGAGGAAACCCTGACGGACCTGGCGGTTATGGAACGGTTATAAAGTTTGTAGACCAAAGTGGCGAAGAACATGTAAGGGAATATTCTGCAGGATATAAAAAGACAACCAATAATAGAATGGAACTTATGGCAGCAATCGTTGGACTAGAAAAGCTGATTAAGCCATGTGATATAGATCTTTATTCGGACTCACAATATGTAGTTAAAGCATTCAACGAGAAATGGATAGACAATTGGATAAAAAAAGGTTGGAAACGTGGCAGGAATGAGCCTGTTAAGAATGTAGACCTGTGGAAGAGGATGTTAAAAGCTAAAGAACCTCACAATGTAACTTTTCACTGGGTAAAAGGCCATGCTGGTCATCCAGAAAACGAAAGATGTGATGAGCTAGCAACATCTGCTGCAGATGGAACTGATCTATTAGATGATGTAGAAGAATAATGAGTAAAAGTAGACCAATGATAAGAACTGGAAAGGCGATTTATAAATGGCACAGTTAACACCAATGATGCAACAATATGTTGAAATAAAAGAAAATCATAAGGATAGTATTTTGTTTTACCGCTTAGGAGATTTCTACGAAATGTTCTTTGAAGATGCAATACTTGTTTCAAAGGAATTAGAAATTACCCTAACAAGTAAAAGTTGTGGACTAGAAGAAAGGGCACCTATGGCAGGAGTGCCTCACCATTCTGCTGAAGGTTATGTTAACAAATTAATAAAAAGGGGTTACCGTGTTGCAATTTGCGAACAAGTAGAAGACCCAAAGACTGCAAAAGGTATTGTAAAAAGAGAAGTTGTTAGGATTATTACACCTGGAACTAACTTTAATCCTTCCTCATTAGAGGAAACAAAAAACAATTATCTTATGTGTATTGTACATACAACTAATGCATATGGTGTTTCCATAGTTGACATTTCAACTGGTGATTTTTACACTACAGAACTTGATTCTGATTCAAAATTAATGGATGAGATAAACAAGTTTGTACCTACTGAAATAATCAGTAATAGTACCTTAGCTGTAAGCGGATTTCCTATTGATGAATTAACAGACAGGATGAATATTGCCCTGTCTTATTTGGATTCTAGATTTTTTGATGAGGAAGCTTGTGAAAGAGCCCTTAAGGAACAATTCCATGTAGCTAATCTTAATGGTTTAGGCCTAGAAGACTTCACCATTGGAACTGTAGCAGCAGGAGCGCTCCTACAATTTCTTTTTGAAACTCAAAAGACAAGCTTAACTCATTTAACAAGAATTACTCCTTATTTATCTAATAAGTATATGATTCTTGATTCTTCAACTAGGAGAAATCTAGAACTAGTTGAAACCATGAGAGAAAAACAAAAACGTGGCTCCCTTCTTTGGGTTTTAGATAAGACTAAAACTGCTATGGGGGCAAGGCTTTTACGTTCATATGTAGAGCAACCCTTAATTAATAAGAAAGATATTAATGCTAGGTTAGATGCAATAGAAGAACTTAACAATAATGTGACCATTAGGGAAGAGATAAGGGAATATTTAAATCCAATATACGACCTGGAAAGATTAATTGGTCGAATTAGTTATAAAACAGCTAATCCAAGGGACTTAATTGCCTTTAAAAGTTCACTAAGCATGATTCCTCATATAAAGTACCTAATAAGTCAATTAGAGTCACCCCTGTGGCAAGAAGTTGATAAAAACATGGATAATCTTGAGGATATATGCAGTTTAATTGAGAGTGGGATTATAGATGAACCACCTATACTTATTCGTGATGGTGGAATTATTAAAGAGGGTTTTCATAAAGAAGTGGACCGCCTAAAAAAAGCGAAAACAGAAGGAAAAACCTGGCTTGCCCAGCTTGAAACAAAGCAAAAGGATATGACGGGTATAAAAAACTTAAAAATAAAATATAACAAGGTTTTTGGATACTTCCTTGAAGTTACTAACTCTAACAAAGACTTAGTTCCAGAAGAATGGACAAGAAAACAAACCCTTTCTAATTCAGAACGTTATACGATACCTGAACTTAAGGAACTTGAAGATATTATATTAAATGCTGAAGATAAATTGTCTAACTTAGAATATGACCTATTTGCAGAAATAAGAGATAAAATAGCAGAAGAAGTAAGCCGAATCCAAAAAACAGCCAAGGCGGTAGCAAGAACTGATGTATTTACTAGCTTAGCAGCTGTAGCAGAGAGAAATAATTTCGTTAGACCTAGTATTAACGAAGAGGGCTATTTGGATATAAAAGACGGAAGGCATCCTGTAGTTGAGAAAATGATATCCAACGATATGTTTGTTGCCAACGATACATTTCTAGATGATAATTGCAAGAGAATTTCGATTATTACAGGTCCCAATATGTCAGGAAAATCAACCTATATGAGACAAGTTGCCCTAATTGTACTTATGGCTCAAATAGGTAGCTTTGTTCCTACCTCATCTGCAGATATTGGTATTGTTGACCGTATATTTACAAGGGTTGGAGCGTCTGATGATTTAGCTTCAGGTCAAAGTACATTCATGGTTGAAATGACTGAGGTTGCCAATATACTTAATAATGCAACAAAGAATAGCTTACTTATTCTTGATGAAATAGGAAGGGGAACTAGTACCTTTGATGGCCTTAGTATTGCTTGGGCTGTAGTTGAGTATATAAACAACTCAAAAACCCTAGGTGCTAAAACTCTTTTTGCCACCCACTACCATGAACTTACAGAGCTAGAAGGAAAACTTAGCAGTGTTAATAATTACTGTATAGCTGTAAAAGAACAAGGTGACGATATTGTATTTCTTAGAAAGATTATAAAGGGTGGAGCTAACAGAAGTTATGGAATTCAGGTTGCTAGTTTAGCAGGTGTTCCAAACATTGTAATAAAAAGAGCTAATGAAATATCTGAACTATTAAGTATGAATGATATTACAGAAAAAGTTAAAGACATTGATGTTAAAGGTTCTAATTCCATTTGTAATAATGATTCACTTAGTGATGGGATTAGTGAAACAAAAGTTAATAGAAAAAGTTCTAACCACCTTACAGAAGGGCAAATGTCTATCTTTGATTACCACGGTAACGATGATATTGTTAATGAAATTAAAGAAATAGACCTAAATGTTCTTACTCCAATAGAAGCAATGAATATATTATATAACTTACAAGACAAGGCTAGAAACAGATAGATATAAAGGGTGATAATATGGCAAAGATCCAAGTATTAGACCAAAAAACAATAAATCAAATTGCAGCAGGTGAAGTAGTTGAAAGACCTCAGGCAGTTGTTAAAGAATTAGTTGAAAACTCTATAGATGCTAATGCTAATGCAGTTACTGTAGAAATAAAATCTGGTGGTATAGACTTTATTAGAGTAACAGATAACGGTTTTGGCATTAACAAGGAAGATATTCCAAACATGTTCCTAAGACATTCAACTAGTAAAATAAAAACTGCTCTAGACTTAATTAACATCTCAAGTTTAGGCTTTAGAGGTGAGGCTCTATCAAGTATTGCTTCTGTTGCCCAGGTAGAGCTAATTACCAAAACACCTGATTCATTAACAGGCATACGTTACCAAATAGCAGGGGGCACTAGTGAAAAGCCCGAAGAGATTGGTTGTCCTAATGGAACAACACTAATTGTAAGAAATCTATTCTATAACACACCTGCAAGAAAAAAGTTCCTAAAATCATCTATTACAGAAGCAGGATATATTAGTGATTTAATGAACAGGCTAGCAGCCTCCCACCCTAATGTATCATTTAAATTTATTAACAATAATAAAGTAAGATTACATACATCAGGTAATGGTAATATTAAAGATATTATTTATAATATTTATGGCAGAGATATTGCCTTTAACTTAATTCCAATAGAAGCAGAAACTAATAGCATTGAAATAAAAGGATTTATAGGTAACCCTAAGATTTCTAGAGGAAACCGATCCTATGAAAACTATTTCTTAAATGGCCGCTATATTAAAAGTAGTATAATAACAAAGGCTATAGAAGAAGCCTATAAACCATTTACAATGAATCATAAGTACCCTTTTACTTCCCTTCATATACAAATAGACCCAACCTTAGTTGATGTGAACGTTCATCCAACAAAGTTAGAAGTAAGGTTTAATAATGGCAATGAAATATATGACCTTGTTTATAATGGGGTTAGGGGGGGTCTTTACAACAAAGAGCTTATTTCACAAGTTGAGTTAGTAAAAGAAAAAGAAGTAAGTCCTCCCGTCACTAAAGTAGCAGAACCTTTTGAAGAAAAAAGGCGAGAAGAAGAGTTAAGAAAAGAAGTTACAGAGGGTATAGATAGTAGAAAAGAAGAAAGAACTAATAATATACTAAAAGAAACTGGAAATACTAAAGAGAATAATACTCTTAGTACAGGTTATAGTTATAAAAGACCTAGTACAGATTCCCTACCTAACAAGGGAGAAGATATTTCCCATGAAGAAAAACAAAAGATAAAGGAACAAATAAGTGATACTGAAATTGGCAAGTTAAATGAAGTTGTTGAAGATCCTTCTAGTATAATAAGACAAGAAGTAGAGCAGTTATCCTTCCTGTCTGAAGAATCAATAAAAGAGCATAGAATTATAGGACAAGCCTTTGCCACCTATTGGATCATTGAATTTGATGAGAAACTATACATCATAGATCAACATGCTGCTCATGAAAAGGTCCTTTATGAAAGAGTAATGAAAGACTTTAAAAGTAAAAATATAACCAGCCAAAACCTCAACCCACCAATAGTATTAACTTTTAGTATGAGAGAACAAGAAATACTAGGTAACTACAATGAGGAATTTAAAGAGCTAGGATTTGAAATAGAAGAGTTTGGCGGAAATGAATATGCAATTAGGGCAATACCTAGTGACCTAGATGGACTAGCTCAAAAAGACATATTTATTGAACTAATAGACAACTTAAGTGAGGAAAACTACAACCGAGACCCTGATATACTCATAGACAAAATTGCAACCATATCTTGTAAAGCAGCTGTTAAAGGAAACCAAAAGCTCTCAGCAAGAGAAGTCCATGAACTAATAGGTTCCCTACTTAAGTTAGAAAACCCTTACTACTGCCCCCATGGAAGGCCAACCATGATTTCCCTTAGCAAATATGAACTAGAAAAAAGGTTTAAGAGGGTACTGTAAAGTGGACTTTTGCCCCGAATCACAGTATATTGCAAAACATTAGAAAGAAGTGATAAAATGAAAAAACCGTTAATTATCTTAACGGGTCCAACAGCAGTAGGAAAAACTGAAATTTCAATAAATCTTGCAAAATCCATAGGTGGAGAGATTATCTCTGCTGATTCTATGCAAGTTTATAGGGGAATGGATGTGGGAACTGCTAAGATAATTTCTGATGAGATGGATGGGATAAAGCATTATCTTATAGATATATTAGATCCAAAAGAAGAATTCAATGTAGTTAAATTCAAGACCTATGCGCAAGAAGCTATGAATGAAATATACGATAAAGGGAAAATACCTATTATTGTAGGGGGGACTGGATTCTATATCCAGGCCCTTCTTTATGATATTGAGTTTGAAGAGTCAAAGGAAAATGAAAAATATAGGATGAGGCTAGAGGATATAGCAAGAACTAATGGAAAAGCATATGTCCACGAAAGATTAAATGAAGTTGACCCTGAAGCAGCCAAGGCAATCCATCCTAATAATCTTAAAAAAGTAATAAGAGCTCTTGAATATTTTGATGAGACGGGTCAGAAGATATCTGACCACAACAAGGAACAAAGGCTGAATCAATCACCCTACAACTTCTGCTATTTTGTGCTAAATGATGAAAGAGAAAACTTATATAAGCGAATTAATAAAAGGGTAGATATAATGGTTAATGAAGGCTTGATAGAAGAAGTTAAAGGTCTTCTAGATAGTGGATGTACTAAAGATATGATTTCCATGCAAGGCCTAGGCTATAAAGAAATTATTTCATACCTTGAGGGAGATTATTCTTTAGAAGATGCAATCTATACCTTAAAAAGAGATACTAGACATTTTGCAAAAAGACAACTTACATGGTTTAAGCGAGAAAAAGAAGTAATATGGATTGACAAGAGCAAATTACAATATGATGAAGACTTAATCCTAGATAAAATACATGAGGAACTTAGAAAGAAGAATATACATGAATAATCTATTAGACAATTTTTATAATCAAATGAACATAAGTAAAAACATACTAGATTTTTGTAATAATATCGAAGGTGACCTTAAGGAATCCTTTGATGAAATTGATAAAGTTGCAGAGTATAACCAATTAAAAGTTTTAAAAGCAATGCAAGACAATAAAGTAAGTGAGATGCATTTTGCTGCAACAACAGGCTATGGCTATAATGATTTAGGAAGAGACACCCTAGAGCAAGTTTATGCAGCTGCCTTTAATACAGAAGATGCACTAGTTAGACCCCAGATGTGTAGTGGAACCCATGCCCTAAATATTGCCCTAGCAGGGAATCTAAGACCTGGAGACGAACTTTTATCACCAGTAGGAAAACCTTACGATACCCTAGAAGAAGTAATAGGAATAAGAGAGTCTAGAGGTTCTCTTGCAGAATATGGTGTTACATATAGGCAGGTTGAACTGCTTGATGATGGAAGTTTTGATTATGAAGGAATAAAAGATGCTATAAACCCACGAACAAAATTAATTACAATCCAACGTTCAAAGGGATATTCTACTAGACCTACACTTTCAGTTAAACAAATTGGTCAACTAATAAGTTTTGTTAAAGAAATAAAACCAGATGTAATTTGTATGGTTGATAATTGTTATGGAGAATTTGTGGATATTATTGAACCAACTGATGTAGGAGCAGATATGGTAGTAGGCTCCCTAATTAAGAACCCAGGTGGAGGACTAGCTTCAACAGGTGGTTATATTGCTGGTAAGAGCCAGTACATTGAAAATGCAGCAATTAGACTTACTTCCCCAGGTCTTGGTAAAGAAGTTGGACCTAGCCTTGGGATAAATGGTCAATTATACCAAGGATTATTCATGGCACCTCAAGTAGTATCAGGTGCATTAAAGGGTGCTATATATGCTGCAAATATATATGAAAAATTAGGATTTCATGTTCATCCAAGCGGATCATCCAAAAGACATGACATTATTCAAGCTGTGACTCTTGGGAGTAAAGAAAAGGTTGTAGCCTTTTGCCAAGGTATACAAAAGGCAGCACCAGTAGATAGTTATGTTACACCTGAACCCTACCCAATGCCAGGATATAATTCAGACGTAATTATGGCAGCAGGGGCCTTCATACAAGGTTCATCAATAGAGTTAAGCGCAGATGCGCCAATTGAACCTCCATATGCAGTGTATTTCCAAGGTGGCCTAACATGGCATCATGCCAAGTTTGGAATCTTAATGTCCCTACAGGAACTTTACAACAAAGGATTAGTCAAAATCCTGTAAAAACTGCTATTTTACTTGAGAATACAATATTATAAAGTGGTTTTTTGGTATACAAAAAGGGTATATTGTGTTAAAATAAAATTATTATAAGTACAGAGAGGATAAAATATGGCTAGATACGGAAAAAACTCTTGGGCTCTTGTGCTCATGATATTATCAGGTATAGTTGCTGGAGGTTTTATAGGACATTTATGTAAAGACGTTCCCTATCTTTCCCTACTTAATTATGGTAAGGAATTCACTATAGGAGGTTCGGGTAATGGTACTTTACGAATTGACTTAGGGATATTAATCCTAGACTTTGCATTAACGATAAAGCTAACAATAGCAAGTATTTTAGGAGTCATTATTTCCGTTTTAGTATATAAAAGGTTATAATCAATATTATAAAAACAAAATAAGTAGATAGAGTTTCGTAAACATCTAAATATAACATGTGAATAATATGAGATAACAATATAAAACACAATGGGACTAATAGCTTTTAAGCTTTATAAGTATATTTCCCCTTGTGTTTATCAATGTATTTATAGATACAAATTCCTTCTTTTTCTTGGAGAGAAACAATAGGAGGAATTATATGAAAAACAAGTATTATACTGTCAAAGAACTACCTGCTACAGAAAGACCCTATGAGAAATGTGAGAATCAAGGTCCACAAGCCTTAACTGATGCGGAATTGTTAGCTGTAATAATCCGTACAGGTTCAAAAAATGAACGTTCCATTGATTTAGCTTCTAAAGTACTTAATTTAAACCCTAATAATCCGGGTTTAATAGGGCTAAACTACGTGACTTTAAAGGATTTAACATCTATTCATGGTATTGGGAGAGTAAAAGCAATTCAACTACTTTGTGTTACTGAATTAACTAAGCGAATGGCAAGGACAAGTAAGCTAGAAGCTATCCAGTTTGTTAACCCAGAGTTAGTTGCTAATTATTATATGCAAGATTTACGTCACTTACAGCAAGAAAAGGTTCTCTTACTTATGCTAGATACTAAAAGCAAAATGATAAAAGAGATGGAGATGACTTCAGGTACAATTAATGCGTCCTTACTTTCTCCAAGAGAAATCTTTCTAAATGCTCTAAAGTATGAAGCAGTTAATATAATAATACTTCACAATCACCCTAGTGGTGACCCAACTCCAAGTCGTGAAGACATTCATTCAACGAAAAGACTTAAAGAAGCTGGCAATTTAGTTGGAATTAAGCTTATGGATCATATAATTATTGGAGACAATAAGTATATAAGTCTTGGTGAAGAAGGGTATCTATGATTTATGTAGCAAACTGAAAGGAGAAAATATATGGTTAGAAACATATATGGAATAGACTTTGGTACTAGTACCATTAAAATATATCAAAAAGGTGCAGGTTTAGTATTAGATGAGAAGAATATTATAGCAATAGAAAAAAACCAAAACAAAAAAAGAATAATAGCAGTAGGTGACGAAGCTTTTGAAATGCATGGAAAAGCTCCAGCCAATATTAGTGTGACATATCCAGTAAGGAATGGTGTAATTGCAGACCTTGTAGATATGCAAGAGTTACTTAATGTATTTCTTAGAAAAATGAATGATGGAAAGAGAATGTTTTCCTCTGAATTCGTAGTGGCGATTCCATGTGATATAACAGATGTTGAAAAAAGAGCATTTATTGACCTTATTTCAATGTCAAGTGCTAATGCTAAGGATATAAAAGTTGTTAAGAAACCGATTGCAGATGCAGTAGGAGCAGGACTTGATGTTAAATCTGCTAATGGATTTATGGTAGTTAACATTGGTGCTGATACCACTGAAATATCTGTTACTTCATTAGGCGGTATTGTTATAAGTAACCTAATTCCTATTGGAGGCAATAGGTTTGATGAAGCAATAAAGTCATATATACGTAAAAACTACAATTTATTAATAGGAGATAAAACAGCTGAGGATGTAAAGAAACAATTAGCATCAGCTTTTCCTACTGATGAACAAAGTATACCAGTATATGGTCGTAACTTAGTAAGTGGATTGCCTATTAAGATGGACGTTAATTCATCTATGGTATTTGACTCTATAGTAGAGCAGTTATATTCAATAATTGATTCAATAAAATATATTTTAGAGAGAACTCCACCTGAAATATCATCAGATATTATTGATACAGGTATTTATATAACAGGAGGTTCTGCACCCTTGCTTGGACTTGATAAGTTAATAGGTAAGGAAACAGGTTTAAAAGTTAATGTTTGCGACGATTGTGCCAACACAATTATTAATGGATTAGGTAAAATTATTGAAGACAAGAACCTATCTAGCCTAGCACTTTCATCTAAGAACATAGTATTTAATGAATAGACGGAGAGGGCTTTATGAATAGGCACAACAGATTTAATATAAAACCAAAACATTTATTTTTAGTTGCACTTATCCTTTTATTTGCACTAGTAATTGTTTCATTTATATCCCCTAATAAGGTTTCACCAGTAAAATCAGCTGTTGGAAGTGTTGTATCACCTATGCAAAGAGGTATTAATTCTGTTGGACGAAACTTTTTTGATAGGTGGGAAAAGCTACAAAACATTAGCGACCTAATGGAAGAAAATGAATCTCTTAAAGAGCAAGCTAATAGCCTTTCTTATGAAAACAAACTATTATTACAAGACAAATATGAATTAGACCGCCTTAGAGACTTGTTTAAACTAGATGAAAAGTATGCCCAGTACCCGAAGGTTGCTGCTAGAGTAATTGCAGCTGACCCTAACAATTGGTTTACAGTATTTACAATTGATAAAGGGACAAAAGATGGAATTAGTGTTGATATGAATGTTATGGCAGGCAATGGACTTGTAGGTATAATTGAAGAAGTAGGCAGTAACTGGGCAAAGGTTAGGACAATAATTGATGACCAGAGCAACGTAAGTGGTATGTTTATTAAAACTTCTGACACCTGTATAGTTGAAGGTGATTTAGAGTTAATGGAACAAGGTGTAATAAAAGTTGAAGAAATTAACAGAGATGCCAAGGTAGAAGAAGGTTATGAAGTAGTAACCTCTCACATTAGTGATAAATACTTACAAGGCATCTTAATAGGTTACGTCAAAGAAATTACTCTTGATCCTAATAACTTAACTAAATCAGCCCATTTAGTTCCTGTGGTTAACTTTGATAATATTGAAGAAGTGCTTATTATTACAGAATTAAAAGAAAGAATAGATAAACCTAAAGAGGAGTAGTTAAGTTGCTACGAATAGTCGTAATAGTTGTATTATTTATTGAAATTATTATAAGTTTTTTGCTTCAAACTACTGTGTTTCAATGGTTTAAACTTGCTGGCACTGTACCTAATATATTATTAATCCTAACGGTTTCTTATGGGTTTTTAAAGGGTAGAAAAGCAGGGTTATTTGTAGGAATAGCATGTGGTTTATTAATTGATTTTATGTATGGAGATTTACTGGGAATTTCAGCAATAATTTATATGGTAATTGGTTATGCCAATGGATATATCGGAAAGATATTCAACAAGGAAGATCGAATAGTTCCTATAGTATTAACAGGATTTAGCCAATTTGCCTACTTTATATTATATTATACATTTAACTTTTTATTGCGAGGTAAGGTAAACATATTCTTTTATTTTATTAATATTGGTTTAGCAGAAATAGTTTACACAACCTTAGCTGCCATTGTTTTTTATAGATTAATCAGTTATGTTCATAAAAAAATTGATGACATACTAAAAAAGGAGGCATAAATTTGTTTGATGATATATTTGAGAAGATAAAACAAATAATGGCATCCAGACTAATACCAATAAGTATTGTTCTTGTAGTCTTATTTGGAATATTAGTTAATAGACTTTTCCAAATACAAATAATAGAAGGACAAGATAATGCTGATGTTTCATCTTTACAAGAGACAAAAACAACATATACAAATCCTTCAAGAGGTTTAATAAAAGCATCTAATGGAGAAATATTAGCAGACAATAAGTTGGTATATACAGTAGAATTATATGACGTTATATCTAGCAATAAAGAAAAAAATGAAATGCTAGCCTATTTGCTTGAAACCTTAAAAGAATTTGATAATAAAATAGAAGTGGAACTGCCTATTACTTATGATGGGGAATTTGAGTTTACTGTAAGTGGTAATGCCTTAAAAACATTTAGGACCAATGCATTTGCCCAGGGTAAACTAGCAAAAGAGCATGAAGATGCTACAGCCGAAGAAGTTTTTACTTATATGCGGGAAAAACGTTTTTATGTAGGTGAAGAATACTCGACAGAAGAAGCAATTGAAATAATCAGCCTTAGATATGCCTTGTACATTATGTGGCCACCACAAAACCCTCTTGTAGTTTGCAGTGATGTGGATGAACAGACGGTGGTAGCTATTAAAGAGAGAAACCCAAAGCTACAAGGTGTAAGTATAGGTAAACAGTCTCAGCGTTATTATATTGAAAACAATGAACCCTTTGCTCATATTTTAGGATACACAGGCTTAATTAATGAAAGTGAGCTAGAAAGCTTTCAAAACGATAATATAGATAAATACGATTCTTTTGATATTATAGGAAAGGCTGGTCTTGAAAAAAGCTTTCAAGATGTTTTGTCAGGAGAGAAGGGACTTGTAAATATAGCAGTTGATGGACTAGGAAGGCCTACTGAAGAATTAAGTAGTGAGGACCCTGTTGCAGGTTCAGATATATATTTGACTATAGATCCGGACTTACAAAGAGCTATATATCAGTTAATAGAACAGAATTTGTCTGGTATATTACTTGATAAAATAAACAATAGTAAGGATGCAGGTACAAAGGGACACTCATCCACGAATATTAGAATTCCAATCTACGATGTTTACTTTGCGTTTATCAATAATGAAATAATTAATACTAGTCATTTTGAATCAGATCAAGCTAGTGATTTAGAAAAACAGGTTTATAAAACATTTTTGAATAAATATAATGAGGTCTTATCTGATTTGGAAATAGTTCTAGATATAAAAAGTAAAAAAACAAGTAAAGACTTATCAGAAGAGATGAATGAATATCTTTCATATGTTTATGGTTTATTATATAAGCACGATATTATAGATAATGATAAAGTTGATAAAGAAGATGATATATATACTGGATATGTTAGGGATGATATTAGCTTAAGTGAATATTTACAGCATGCTATCTCTAATAATTGGATCAATCTAGATAGGCTACAAGTAGACAATGAGTATTATGATACTACTGAATTATATATAAAGTTACTCGATAGCCTTGGGGAATTGCTGTTAAAAGATAAAGACTTCCACAAGCTGCTTTACTATTACCTAATAGACACCTATAAATTGTCAGGAAGAGAAATTTGTCTTTTATTATTTGACCAAGGTGTGTTAGAATATAATGAAGAAGATATTTCCAACTTGGAAAACGGAACTACATCTTCATACTCATTTATTACAAGTAAGATACGAAGTCTTGAAATAACCCCTGCTCAGTTAGCATTAGAGCCCTTTTCAGCCTCTGTAGTAGTAACTGATGTTAAAACAGGGAAAATCAGAGCCATAGTTTCTTATCCTAGCTACGATGGTAATAATTATGTGGATTATTTAAGCAATGAACTTACTTCACCATTATATTCACGTGCTGTAAGAGAAGCTATTGCCCCTGGTTCAACCTACAAGATGATTAGTGCTATAGCAGGTTTAGAAGAAGGCGTTATCACACCACACGAAAAAATAAAGGACGAGTATCGTTTTACTAAAGCTGAAGGGAGAACTCCTCCTACTTGTCACTTCAATAATCACGGTCTAGTTGATGTGGTTGAAGCTTTAGAAGTGTCTTGTAACTATTTTTTCTATGAATTATCTTATAGACTAGGAAGTAAAGTTGGCGACTTTAGTGATTCGGTAGGACTTGAGACACTTGCCAATTACTCACGTATGTTTGGTCTAGGGCAAGATGAAAAGACCAATCTAGAAAAAGAGCTAGCAACTACAGCTTATACAGGTGTATCACAAGGGGATGCCATCCGTTCATCAATTGGACAAGGAACTAACATATTTACCCCTGTTAACCTATCTACTTATATTACAACTTTAGCTAATAGTGGAAAGCATTTTGACTTAACCCTTATTGATAAAGTATATGATGGACAAAAGTATGTAGAAAATGAAGCCAGCTATACCACCTTAGATGAAATATCTGCTAGTACATGGTCTTATGTACAAGAAGGTATGTACTTGGTTGGTAATGGCCAGGAGAGCTCTACTAGCAAATTGTTTTCAGAACTATCAGAAGCTGGGATTGAGGTTGCTGGTAAAACAGGAACTTCGCAGATTAGTAAAAATAATGCCAACCATGCTCTATTTGTATCATATGGACCATATGAAAATCCTGAAATATCTGTTACAGTAGTAATACCTAATGGATATACTTCAGGTAATGCAGCAGCGTTAGCCAAGGATGTTTATAGTTATTACTTTAAAACAAGTGATGAGGGTGATCTTCTTACTGGAGAGGCTCAGGAACCTGAAGCAAATACACCTGCATTTTCGGACTAACTTTTAACAGGAGGTTGTAAGTGGATAATCCCGTAATAATAAAAGGAAATAAATATGGTATTATAGTTGTATTAGATAGTGACATGTCTTTTACAGAACTAAAAATCAAAATTAGGGAAAAGTTTAAAGAATCTTCTGACTTCTTTGATAATGCTAAGATGGGTATTAGCTTTGAAGGTAGGGAGCTTACTAATGAAGAACAAAGAGAAATACTTAACATAATTGGAGAAGAAACTAGCTTACACATAGTATGTGTAATAGATACAGACAAAGAAATAGAAGAAACCTTCAAGAAAACTCTCGATGAAAAACTAATGGAATTATCAAATACTACAGGACAGTTTTACAAAGGTAATCTAAGATCTGGACAAGTACTAGAGTCTGAATCAAGTATTATAGTTATTGGCGATGTTAATCCAGGGGCAAGTATAGTTTCAAAAGGTAATATCATTGTACTTGGAACCCTAAGAGGAACAGTTTTTGCTGGAGCATCTGGAAACCAACATTCTTTTGTTGTAGCTCTAAGTATGCAGCCAGGTCAAATTCGCATAGCTGAGTCAATAGCCCGGTCACCTGATAATCCAGTAGTAGAAGATGCAAAAGAACCCAAAATAGCGTTTTTAGAAGAGGGTAATATATATATTGAACCACTAAACAAAGATGCAATTAATGATATAAATTTATAATTAATCAAACAAAATGCAATTTGAACAAGATTTTTATTAACAAAACAAAAGTCAGCCTTTATCAATATAA
>CAZOSE010000013.1:0-19143 GCA_964582385.1 uncultured Lachnospiraceae bacterium | reverse complement strand
TCCAAAAAGCTGAGTTACTAGCTTAATATAAGGAGTTTCACCACATCCTGCACAGGCACCTGAGAATTCAATTAAAGGTTCTTTGAACTGACTTTCCTTAAAGGTTGGTTTTAAAACTATATCTTTCTTATATTCTACTTCTGTAGTTGCGTATTTCCAGTTCTCAACTTGTGCATCTACTTGTGTTTCAATAGGTTTCATAACAAGAGCTTTTCCTGGTGCTGGACAAATATCTGCACAATTCCCACAACCAGTACAATCCATTGAACTTATTTGAATTCTATATTTTAAATCTTTTAAATTGTTACCCTTTGCATTAATTGTTGTAAATGTCTCTGGTGCTTTTAATGCTTCATCCTCGCTTAATAAGAAGGGTCTAATAACAGCATGAGGGCAAACATAAGAACACTGGTTACACTGTATACAGTTTTCATCAATCCACTTTGGTACCAGTGTTGCAATTCCGCGTTTTTCATATGCTGATGAACCAGAAGGAAAGGTACCATCTGCTCTATCTGCAAATACACTAACTGGCAGCTCATTTCCCTTTTGTCTTTCCATTGGTCTCATTATATTATTAACATATTCTGGCTCTTTAATGTTATTATCATCTTCATCTTTTACATTCATCCATTCTTTGGGGACTGTAACTTTGCGAACACTTGAAACACCTTTTTCTATTGACTCAAAGTTCATGCTCACAACATTTTCACCTTTTCTAGAATAGGAATTTACTACAGCATCTTTTAGTTCTTTTATATATACATCCTCAGGTAAAATATTAAGAAGTTTAAAAAAGGCTCCTTGCATTACCATGTTGATTCGATTACCTAGTCCAATTTCACCTGCTATACCAATAGCATCTATAGTATAAAATTGTATATTCTTTTTTGCAATTGCTTGTTTGTAACTGTTTGGTAGCCTTTCTTCTAACTCTTTATCATCCCAACTACAGTTTAAAACAAAAGTTCCTCCAGGTTTAATGTCATCTAGCATATCATACTTATTAACATATGATTGATTATGACAAGCTACATAATCTGCATTATCAATTAAATATGTGGATTTTATTGGTGCATCTCCAAATCGTAAATGGGAAACTGTAATGCCTCCTGATTTTTTAGAATCATAGTCAAAATAAGCTTGAACATGCATATCTGTGTTGTTTCCAATTATTTTTATTGCCTGTTTATTAGAACCTACTGTTCCATCAGAACCAAGTCCCCAAAACTTACAAGCAATCATGCCTTTAGGATTTATTTCTAGGGTCTTATTAGTATTAAGAGAGGTGTTTGTAAGGTCATCCACAATCCCTATAGTAAAACCATTTTTCGAGTTCTTATCTTTCAAATTATCATAAACGGATGCTATATCAATAGGAGTAGTATTCTTAGATCCAAGTCCGTATCTGCCTCCAATAATTATAGGAGCCCCATCAATATTTGCATAAGCAGCACATACGTCTTTATACAATGGTTCACCTATAGCTCCAGGTTCTTTTGTCCTATCTAAAACAGCTATTTTTTCAACAGACTTAGGAAGAGTGTTTTTAAAGTGGGCAAGGGAAAAAGGTCTAAATAGATGAACCTTAACTAAGCCATATTTTTCACCTTGCTCATTAAAATAGTCTATAGTTTCTTCAATAGTTTGAGTTACTGATCCTATCGCAACGATCACATACTTTGCATCTTTTGCTCCGTAGTAGTCAAACAAACCATATTCTCTTCCTGTTAATTTAGATACCTTGGACAAATATTCTTCTACTATAGGAACTATAGTATTATAATAGGGATTACTTGCTTCTCTATTTTGAAAATAAATATCAGGGTTTTGTGCAGTACCCCTAAATACAGGCTTATTAGGTGACAAGGCCCTATCTCTAAATTCCTCAAGGGCATCAGTATCCAGCATATCTTCATAGTCTTCATATTCTAAAGCTTCAACCTTTTGCATTTCATGGGAAGTTCTAAATCCATCAAAGAAGTGAATAAAAGGTAAACGTCCCTTTATTGCAGCCAGATGTGCTATAGGTGCAATATCCATTACCTCTTGAACTGAACCTGATGCTAACATAGGACATCCCGTTTGCCTAACAGCCATAACATCCTGATGATCTCCAAATATACTAAGGGCATGAGAGGCTATTGCTCTTGCACTAACATGAAAAACCCCAGGTAATAACTCTCCCGCCACCTTATATAAATTAGGAATCATAAGTAATAAACCTTGAGAAGCTGTATAAGTAGTAGCAAGTGCCCCTGACTGTAATGCTCCATGGAAGGCTCCTGCTGCCCCTGCTTCCGATTGCATCTCAACAACGTTAACTTCTTGCCCAAAAATATTCTTACGTCCATTGGCAGACCACTCATCTACAAGCTCCGCCATATTAGATGATGGAGTTATGGGATAAATAGCAGCTACATCCGTAAAAGCATAGGAAACATATGCAGCAGCTGTGTTCCCATCAACTGTCATTTGAATTTTTGACATATTCCTTACCAAACCTTTCTTTAAAGTAACTATTTAAAATGATATATTTTTATACGTTAAGTCTTTTCTAACATTGAGCCTTATCTAAGTCTTAAGCATTCTCTATGTCTTAAGCCTTAGATAAGCCTTAAGTCTGACTGCCATTATCAACCCAATTCTTGGCCTTACTCACACTATAATCTGAAGGAATACTAACATTAGTTCTATCTTGCAACTTCTCATCATTAGACCAGGCAGCCGTACACTCACTATTAGTAGGCTTCTTATTAGTTAACCTTTTATTATCAGCACCTGATAACTGTTCTTTAGAAAGTTCACTGGCTTGTTTGTTAATATTATTACTTTTTTTCATAATCCTTAACTCCTTTCAAAATCATTAAAAAAATTTCATCCCTTATTAAATTCTCCATTATTTATCTAAATATGCAGACTTAATCATTTTTAAAATGGAATTTTACATACAATTAATTTGATTTGAGTACTAAAAGTCCACTCGCTATATTTTTTTAACACACTAATTTTAAATTTTAGCACCAGATTCCTAATTAAAAATAAAACAAGGATGAACACTTTATTTATCCAAAAGTGTTCATCCTTGTTTTCATTTTATTTTATGTTTTATTTTGTTTTTTATTTTACATTATATTTTACATTGTTACTTCCTGTACAAAACTTCCCCTTACACCTTTTTTCACAACTATTTGATTAGGAATTTTCTCCTTAAGTTCATCTACGTGGGAAATAATACCTACCAATCTGTTTCCACTTGTTAAAGCCGCCAATGTAGCAATTGATTTCTCAAGAGCATTAGCATCAAGGGAGCCAAAACCTTCATCAACAAAAAGGGTGTCAATTTCAATTCCACCAGAAAAACTTTGAATGACATCAGAAAAGCCTAATGCTAAAGAAAGGGCCGCCATAAATGATTCACCACCTGATAATGACCTAACATCTCTAACTTTTCCTGTCCAACTATCATAAATATCAAGTTCTAATCCTGTAAATCTTTGCTTGTTCCCATCTTCTTTTCTAAGTAATTTATATCTCTTTCCTGACATTTCATAGAAACGCTCATTTGCTTTTTTAACTATTTGTACGAAATATGCCGCCTGAATATAAGTTTCAAAAGATACCTTTTGTTTTCCCTCTAGTCTGCCATTTGCTGTTTTAGATAACCTTGAAACATCTAAATACTCTTCGTTTTTTCTTAATCTTTCTTTATTTCTTTTAGATAATTCTATTCTTATTTCTGTATTTCTTACAATTTTGCTGAAGGTTATTGTAGAAACTTCTTCAATTTTTAGCCTTTTGGATTTTAGCTTAATAAGTCCATCTCTAATATCTTTAAGGTTAATTCTTACTTTACCTTTAGTACGCTCTAGTAGGTAACTTAATCTAGAAAGATTATTTTCTTTCTCAATTATATAATCACTATATGTTTTCTTCATCTTATCTATTTCTTCTTGATTGTAAAGATGATTCATATATGTTTTCTCGTCTTTTAAAGGACTTTTTTCAATTGCTAGAATATATTCATTCCTTGCTTCTATAACATCTAAATTAATTGCTTCTAAAGATTCTTCACTATTTGCTAAGATATTCTTACTTGTCTTAAGTTCAGTATCGATATTATGATAGTCTTTCTGAGCTTTTATAAGTTTTTTCTCTAAATCATCTAATTTGTTCTCTAAGTCTCTTAACTTTTCCTTTGCTATGTCTAAGGAAGGAAACTCCAACTCTTTACTAATACTAGTAATGTTATAATTAATGTTATATAGCTTCCGCTCTATCTCTACTTCTGACTTAACTAATTTTTCAAGACTTTCTTTGGTAGTAGAAATCTTTTCCCTTATACTTGTTAGTCTTTCTTTATCATTCTCTAACTTAACAAGCTGGTCACTAATTACTTTATAATCTTGTTCTAAACTAGATATTTTCTTGTTTATCTTGGTGCTTAAGCCAAACAAGAACTCTTCTATTTGGCTTAAATTCTCCATATCACCTTCTGTTTTATACTCTAATAGGCTTTGATTTAAGGAGACCCTCTTTGTGTCTAGTTCTTTACTAAGATCACTAGCTACCCTACTGGCATCTTGAAAAATGATTAATAGTTTATTTGTCCTATCTTTCATTTTATTTAATTCTTCTTCAGTAGGGGCATCATTTTCTAAGGCTGCTAAATTAGGGTGTTCTATAGATCCGCAAACAGGACAAGGTTCATCTTTTTGAAGGTTAAGTGCCAATATTCCCGCTTGTTCCCTTAGAAATATACTTTGTTTATCTCCATATTCTTTATTACTTTGTAAATATTTTTGTTCAGACTTGTCGAATTCTTCTTTAGCCTTTTTTGAGTCTTTTTCTAATCCTATAAGGTCACTTATTAATATTAGCAGTCCATCTAGTTTATTTTTGCTTTCTCTTTCCTTATCTAACTCATTCTTACACTTGATTTTTTCAATTGGGCTATTAGATAAACTATCAATTATAGCGACTAAGCCTTCTTCTTCTCCAATTAGCTTTTTATGGTCAAATTCTTGTTTAGTAATTTCTTCTTTGATCTTTTTATAATAATCATCCTCCTGTTTTCTTGCGCTTAGATAATTATCTAGTTCGTTATACTTCTCTAAACTCTTCTTTAAACCAGCTATTTTACTGCTTATTTCTTTTCGTAGGTCTTCCTTGTCCATTTCATTATTATAAGTTTCTTTTGCATCCGAGAATTCTTGTGATAACTTTGATATTTTGGATATATTATTATTAATTTTAATTTCTAGTTCATTCTTAGATCTTTCTGCTGTCACTTTAGTAATTTCATAAGGCTTAATATTTGACAATGCATACTGACTAAAGTTAGCTTTTTGATTTAAAATGTTTATTTCTGGCTCTTTATCATCTAATATTTTTTGATTTATCTCTAATCTTTCTTTTTCTTCAATTTCTATATTAATATTGCTAGCCATTTCTTCTTCTTTAGATAAAGCTTCTTGTTTATTAGAGATCTCATCTAGTTCCTTTTTTAGAACTTCCAATTCGTGATTATCATATTCTATTAGTTTCTCCAGGGATTCTATAGTTTTATCTGTTTTATATACATCCATTTCTTTTTTATATTGATCTATTTCTTCATACAATGGTGATTCTTCATCACACCTAATATCTGAAATTGCCTGTTTCATTAGATTTATGATGTCTTTATTCTGTTCTTTTAATTCACTCTCTTTATAACGTAACAATTCTGCAACTCTTTTATAGAAGCTAGTATCAAATACCCTTTGCAATATATCATTTCTTTTGTCGTTATCTGCTAACAAGAGGTCAAGAAACTCACCTTGGGCAATCATAGATATTTGCTTAAATTGATCATAACCTAGCCCACCAAGGATTTCAGTGATAGTATTATTTGCATCAGTTAAGCTATCTATTTCGATTCCACCGGGTAAATATAAGGATACCCCCTTTGTTTGCCTTACCATTCGGTCAATTCTCTTACCTTTTCTTAGCTGGTCAGGATATCTTCTTACTTTATAAACTTCATCTTTATGAGAAAATACAAATTCAACTTCTGTAAAAGTCTCATCATCTGCAAAGTCACTTCTAATTGACCCTATACCCCTTGATTCCCCACTAGTCTTATCAAATAAAGCATAGGAAATAGCATCAAATATTGTTGTTTTACCTGAACCTGTATCTCCAGATACTAAAAACAAACCACTAGTCCCAAATTTCTCAAAATCAATTACAGTCTTCCCTGAATAGGGTCCAAATGCCCTTATTGTTAATTTTAATGGTTTCAACCCTGCCCACCCCCAAGTTCACCTATAATTTCAAGTATGATTTTTTCTTGCACCTCAGACATATCCTCATTATTCTGAATATAATAGAATTCCTTAAATAAATCTAAGGGATCTTTTTCTTTTACATCACTAGAATAACCAACCTCATGATCTAAATATTGTGATTTAGTATTTTCTATTTCTAGTAGGAGAATATTTTTATATACACTTCTTAGTTGTCCTATTGGATCAAACAAATCTTTCTCATCAGTTATTATTGCATAAATATAGTCATCAGAATGTTTTGTATATTCTGTATTATTTATCAGATTTTCTAAGGTATCCTTAAATATTTTCATATCTTTTAAAGGATTTAAAGGAAGTTTAGTAATGGTGATATTTTCTTTTTCCTTAATCTCAACCATAGTCACTGACTTTTTATGGTTACATTCTGAAAAGGAGTACTTTAAGGGAGTCCCACAATATCTTACTGTTTCTCTTCCTACCTTTTGGGGCCTATGAATATGTCCTAGAGCAACATAATCAAAAGAGTCAAAGGCAGAAACATCAATATTGTCTAAGCCTCCTATACGGATAGCTTCTGATTCTGAAGTTTCAGGTTCTCTACCAGCATTGGTTACAAATTGATGAGATATTAATATATTTCTTTCTGATAAATTAATGTCTTCTGAACTAACGACTGTGCGAAAAGCCTTCTCATAAGAATCAATAGTCTCCTCTTTGTAAAAACTTGAAACAATACTAGGTTTTATAAATGGAAGCATATAAATATTAACATTACCATACTCATCTTTTACTACTTCCTTCTGAACTTTACCATTAAAACTTCCCGCTATATATATGTCATTCTTTTCAAGTATATCCTTAGCAAACTGTAATCTATCAGGAGAATCATGATTACCACTAATAATAAAAAGCTTAACATTCCTAATTTCCAACTTAGTGATAAAATCATCAAACAAATTCACAGCATTTGCTGGAGGAACACTTCTATCATACAAATCCCCTGCAATAAACACAGCATCAGGCTTATGTTCATCTGCTTTTTTTACTATCTCATTTAAAATGTGTTCCTGGTCCTTTGTAATATCCATTTCACGCAACTTTTTCCCTATGTGTAAATCTGAAATATGAAAAAACTTCATACCTTATCCCCCCAAGTGTTTTAAAATAGTACTCTCGTGTCAAAAGTCCTCACTATCCTGTTAAAAAACTGCATAGAGAGGTTTTTCTCTATGCAGTAGTTTTAAGTAACTGTTAAACTAACCTATTATCATTCAATAATTAAATATGAATACTTTGTTTAAATATATTAAGCTAAATATCTCTCTAAAGTGCCACGTACTGCACCAGGTCCTGCGTTTAATTCTGCAAATAAACCTTCAACCTTTTCTCCTAAACCTATTTCATATAAGTTCATTCCAAATATTTTCTCATTAGATAAGATTTCTTTTAACACTTCATGAAGGTTATCTGTTTGTCCAAAACTAATCTTTGATATTATAGGTTTTAGACTTTCAAGTAATGGGTCTGGGCTCAATTCAAATTCTTTTCCTTCATCGTTAATACCCATTAAATAACGAATCCATCCAGCAAGTGTAAGCGGGATAAATGTTAAATCCGTTACCTTCTTGTCTTTTGCCTTGTGGTATGACTTTATGGTTTCTCCAAACCTAATAGCTAACTTCTGTGAAGTATCTGTTGCTATTCTTTGTGGTGTATCAGGCATGAATGGGTTTGGGAATCTAACATTAATACATTCGTCTAGAAAAGCCTTTGGTTCTATAATTCCTGGGTCTACCACAACTGGTAGGCCTTCAACATATCCAATTTTCTTAACTAGTTCTAGTAATTGTGGGTCTTTCATTTCATCAGATATTTTCTCAAAGCCCATTAAACAACCAAATACTGCAAGGGCTGTATGAAGAGGGTTAAGGCATGTAGTAACTTTCATAGTCTCTACTTTATCAACTGTCTCTTTGCTTGTATATATAATTCCACCCTCATCTAAGGGAACTCGTCCATTTAAAAACTTATCTTCAATAACAAGATATTCAGATTCTTCTGCGTTAACAAAAGAGGCAACAAATGTATTCTTTGAAGTTATTATAGACTCTGTATCTAGGAATCCAACATCTTCTAACATCTTAATTACTGATTCGGCTGGTCTTGGAGTAATCTTATCAATCATTGACCATGGATACGATATATTCTGCCTTACATAATCTTTGAATTCAGACTCTACAAGTCCATGTCCTACCCATTCATCAGCAAATGTTGTCACAGCTGCAAGAAGTTTATCTCCGTTGTGAGATACATTATCCATACTAACTAAGGTTAGCGGTGTCTTACCATTCTTAAACCTAACATATAGTAAGGCCACTAATTTACCTATATAACTGTTAGCTGCTTCAGGCTTTTGCCCAAAGTCCTTAGCTACATCAGGGTAAAAGTCACCTTTTGGATTAGCTAAACTATAACCCTTTTCTGTAATAGTAAAGGAAACCATCTTAAGTCCAGGGTGTGCAAAGATTTCGGTTAAACGAGCCCAGTCTTCTTTGTTACTAGTATCAACTCTAAGACTTTCTGCTATACTTCCAATAACTTTCTTCTTAAGTGTTCCATCTGCTTTTAATGTTACAAGTACAGATAAGTCATCGAAACTCTTGTAGGCCTTATCAATGATTTCATAGTCGAAGCCTTCTGCAACTACTATACCAGTGTCAATCATTCCTCTATTTAACAAATCTTGAGCAACTGCTGCAGGAAATGCACGAAATATGTTTCCTCCTCCAAAATGAATCCATTCTGGATTATTAGCCGTCGCCTTAATCATAGCCTCCCTGTTAAATTGTGGTAATTCAAAACCAGCTTCTTCCCAAAGCTTTTTATTCTTAAGTTCTTCATTATTTAGTCTCATTTTTATGTGTCCTTCCTTTGTTCTATCATGAACTTTTATTTACTTTATAAATCTCTATCGTAAAACTTTACAATGTTATCTATCTTTGAACTCATATTCCTAAATAGCATATCTACTAAAGTAATTGCAGCCATTGATTCAACTACTACAACTGCTCGTGGAACTATTAGTGGGTCGTGTCTGCCCTTAATGTTAATTTCAATGTTTTCTCCTGATTTATTCACTGTCTTTTGGGTTTGTGCTATTGATGATGTTGGTTTTACTGCTGCCCTGAAAATTATTTCAGACCCATCACTAAGTCCACCTAGTACTCCACCTGCATTGTTGGTAACTTTAGAGATATTACCATCTTTATCAGCTATAAAAGGATCATTGTTTTGTGAGCCTGTTCTTCTAGCCGCATCAAAACCAGATCCAAATTCTATTCCTTTAATTGCACCTATAGATAATATTCCTTTGGCAAGATTGGCATCTAGTTTTTCAAAAACAGGCTGTCCAATTCCAATTGGCATACCTGAAACTATACACTCTATAATTCCTCCTAGTGAATCTTCCTCTTCTTTCTTTTTCCTCACTAGTTCTTCAACTGCTGCTGATGCTTCTAAGTCTGGCATTGAAAATGGACTCTTTGATATATTATCGATTTGACAATTGCTGTAATCAATACTTATATCACCAATAGATCTAGTGTATGCACGAACATTAATATTCATTTGTTTTAAGATTTCACTTGCAACTGCACCACCTGCAACACGTCCAATGGTTTCTCGACCAGACGAACGTCCACCTCCGCGGTAATCCCTAAAACCATACTTTGCATCAAAAGTGTAATCTGCATGTCCAGGACGATAATATGATGCAATATCATCATAATCTTGTGAATGTTGGTCTTTATTTTTTACAACCATTGATATTGGTGTGCCCGTTGTTTTTCCTTCAAAGGTACCTGATAAAAACTCCACACCATCACTTTCATTTCTCTCTGTTGTAAACTCACTTTGACCAGGACGTCTTCTATTTAAAAACTTTTGTACTATATCTTCATTTAATACTAAACCTGCTGGAACACCATCTATAACAACTCCAATAGCCTTACCATGGGATTCTCCCCATGTAGATATTTTAAATAGATTTCCATATGTTGAACCTGACATATATTCACCTATCCTTTCTATTATTATTATAATCACATATTAAAATTCTCTATTAATATAGACCTTCAAAGTAATATAGACCTACAAAGGCTTTGTAAATAACCTTTAAGATTATCTAAAGTATAAAATATATAATCTTTTTTATCAAGATGAAAAGACTTCATCTACAAAATATAATTAAAAGTGACATTTTATAATCCCATAAATATAATTAATTCATATAATGTTATAGATAATGAATTTTATTCAAGCAACTATTAATTGAATAAATTTGTTGTTTTAATTAACCCAAGGAGGTAAATGTGGATTACTATTATTCAAAAAATAATTCAAACCTAAATAAAAATAGAAGCCATTACCAAAACCAAAGAACCCCCTTGAATTCTGATTATATAAAGGATTTAAGGGATATGAATTCAATCCAAGATACTTTAATTATTGACGGAAATACAGTTTATGAAATTGATGAAGAATGTTTTGAAAAGCTCGTAAAATCAAACAAATCAAAAAGAATAAATGGATAGAAAAATAGATAACTTAATATAATTCAACTTAAAAAACTGACCATGTTGGTATTAGCAACATGGTCAGTTTTTTAGTTAAATTATGGTTTCTTAGAATCCAAATCCGTCAGAACCACCGCATAGGCAAAGAATTAAGATAATCCAAATTATTGAGTTGCATCCATTATCTCTGTCTCCACAACGATCAAATCCAGATCCGCCTAAGCCTCCACAGCAAAGTAGTAGTAAAATAAGAATCATAGATCCACTACCACCTTCGCATCCTCTGCCACAACCTGTAGCTGTTAAATCACTCATTTATGAGCCTCCTAAATAAGATTACATTTTATCTTATGTCCTCTAGCTTGCCTTATTTCCTGTTTTTTAGAAATATTTTTTATATTTATTATTATGATAATAGTTTTGGAATATTAATCAGCCCCCAACCTTGTTTAGGATGGTTAAACCCAAGATCTAGGGTCCCAGTTCTTAGTTTAAGTTTTACATCACGATTATTCATTCTAGGATATTTAGAAAGTAGTAAAGCAATTGCTCCAGACACTATTGGTGTTGACATAGATGTACCACTTTTTCTTGTGTACATAGCAGCTATCCTTTTATAATTATTTCTACTTGAAGTGTTTTTTAACTTAACATTTCTATCTAATCCACAAGATACAATGTTGGAACCTGGAGCTATTACATCAGGCTTTTTTATACAGGCTGATGTGGGTCCCCTTCCAGAATAATCCTTCTTCTTACTTCCAAAAACATCCACAGTATAATTATCATCAGATGAACCAACAGTTATAACTTTTCTACTAATTCCAGGTATTGATATAGACATTGGATTAGGGCCATTATTACCTGCTGCTACAACCACTACTATCCCTTCATCCCATACTGCATTCACTCCTTTTACTAACATAGAACTTTCATCTATATCATCATTAGTTGTTGCACCTACCGAAATATTTACTATTCTAATATTGTACTTTTCCTTATTGTTTACAACCCACTGTAGTCCAGCTAAAACATCAGAAATATTACCATCCCCCTTTTCATTTAGGACTTTCACCCCAATTAGTTTGCATTTTGGTGCTATACCTATATAATGCCCGCCAGATGTTTTTCCGCTTCCGCCTACAATCCCTGCCACATGAGTTCCATGTCCGTTGTCATCATAAGGTGCTTCTTTTCCATTTATAACATCATAAAATCCTACAATCCTATTTCCTTCATTAGTAAAGTCTTCATGGGGCCAAATACCTGTGTCTACAATAGCCACACCTATATTATTACCATAAATTCTTCTATCATGGGCCCATCTAAGTTCAATTATATCTGATACCCTTTTCATCTGGGCTGTTATGTGAGCATCCATCTCATAGGCAAATACCCCTTCACTTTGAATTATATCTTCTATTCTATTTTCATTTACTTCAACAACATAAGCATTTATCATTGGAAGTCTATATTTTATTTTTCCTATTTTTTTTACATATTCATAATCTTTTTTGTAATTTCTACAAGAGATAATTATTTGAACTGTTCCTTTATTTTTCATATTTATATTTGCTCTCATTTCATAGTTTCATCATTATAAACATATTTTTAAAATTATGTTTTTATACTATCTATTTCGTATTGACATAATGATTAATTTAGGTATAATATATAGGAGTTTAGTATATGTAAACTTACTGTTTAATATTAAAGGAGGGGAAAACTTGGAAATTGGAAGCAAAATCAAAGAACTTAGAATGCAAAAAGCCTTAACTCAAGAAGAACTTGCAGACCGTGCTGAGTTATCAAAGGGATTCATTTCCCAAATTGAAAGGGATCTTACTTCCCCATCCATTGCAACTTTAATAGACATTTTACAGTGTTTGGGCACAAACCTAGAAGACTTTTTTGCGAACTCTAGTCCTGAACAAGTTGTCTTTAAAAGGGAAGATTATTTTGAAAAAGAAGATACAGAATATAATAATTTAATTAAATGGATAATACCAAATGCACAGAAAAATATTATGGAACCAATTCTTTTAAGCCTTAAACCAGGTGGTTCAACTTATCCTGATAATCCTCATGAAGGTGAAGAGTTTGGTTATGTACTTAAGGGCAGTATAACAATAATTTTAGGCAATAAATCATATAAGGTAAAAAAGGGTGAGTCCTTTTATTATGTAGCTTCAAAAACCCATTATATAAAGGCTAGTGGCAATTATGGCGCTGAGCTTATTTGGGTGTCTACACCCCCTAGTTTTTAACCCTATTTTTTCATTATCATAAATTAATCTAGAATATGTACCTAAGGGTTATAACAAGTAATTAACCAAAGAAAAGCTCCTGTTTTCGTATGACTTTGGCACACATTCTAATATTTTGGAGGAACAAATATGACTGACAAAAAGCTTATCAATTTAGTTAATATCACAAAATCTTACGACGACAATGTTATTTTAGATGATTTGAATCTTTATGTTAAGGAAAATGAATTTCTAACATTACTAGGACCTAGTGGATGTGGGAAAACTACTACTCTTAGGATTCTTGGTGGTTTTGAAAGTCCCGATAGTGGTCAGGTAGTTTTTGAAGGAAAAGACATAACTAATTTAGAACCTTACGAAAGACAAGTTAATACAGTTTTTCAAAAATATGCTTTATTTCCACATATGACAGTTGCAGAAAATATAGCTTTTGGTTTAAAGATTAAGAAAAAGACCAAAGCTTATATTAATGATAAAATTACTCATGCCTTAAAGTTAGTAAACTTAGATGGTTATGAAAACCGTTCTCCACAAAACCTAAGTGGTGGCCAACAGCAAAGAGTTGCTATAGCTAGAGCCATTGTAAACGAACCTAAGGTTTTACTTCTAGACGAGCCTTTAGGGGCCCTAGATTTAAAACTTCGCCAAGATATGCAGTACGAACTAATTAGGCTTAAGAATGAGCTAGGAATTACCTTTGTTTATGTTACCCATGATCAAGAAGAAGCTTTAACAATGTCTGATACCATTGTGGTTATGAATCAAGGCTATATACAACAAATTGGTTCTCCTGTAGATATTTATAACGAGCCTGAAAACGCATTTGTTGCAGATTTTATAGGTGAAAGTAATATTATTAGTGGTACTTTTGTAAAAGACAAACTAGTTAATATTTTAGGAGCTAATTTCCCTTGTGTTGACCTAGGCTTTGGTAATAACAAACCTGTAGATGTTGTAATTAGACCTGAAGACGTTGAAATTGTTAGTCCTAATGAAGGATTAATAACAGGGACAATTACCTCTCTAATTTTCAAAGGTGTTCATTATGAAATGGAAGTAATGGCAAATGGATATGAATGGCTAGTACACAGTACTGTTCTCTTCCCTGTTGGTGCAGAAGTTGGAATTAGAATTCATCCATTTAATATCCATATAATGAATAAACCTGAATCAGAAGATGAACAGGCGGTGGTAATAGATGAAGACTAAAAAATGGCTAGCATATCCTTATTTGATATGGATGGTTGGTTTTATTTTAATCCCACTACTACTAATAGTTTTTTATGGTTTTACTAATGCTACAGGAGTATTTACCTTAGAGAATATTTCCCTTGTTTCTAAACCAATTAATAGAGGTGCCCTGTGGCTTTCATTAAAGCTTTCATTTGCAAGTACTATTGTTTGCTTAATAATGTCTTATCCACTAGCCCTTATTTTAAGAAAACTCAAACTAAAAAGCTCAAGTTTCGTAGTGCTTGTGTTTATATTGCCTATGTGGATGAACTCACTACTTCGTACCCTTGCATGGCAAAATATACTTGAAAACACTGGGATATTGAATCAAGTTCTTAGTTTTTTACATTTACCTACAGTAAGTGTTATTAACACACCTACCGC
Organism: uncultured Lachnospiraceae bacterium; assembly: GCA_964582385.1. Taxonomy (GTDB): domain Bacteria; phylum Bacillota; class Clostridia; order Lachnospirales; family Lachnospiraceae; genus JAAYRG01. The sequence continues at coordinate 4,395 of CAZOSE010000013.1, read as the reverse complement.
TATAATGATTGGTATGGTATACAACTTCCTACCATTTATGATTTTGCCTATATATAATAGTCTTGTCAAAATAGATGATGATATTGTAAACGCAGCAAATGACCTTGGAGCCAATGGCTTTCAAACATTTATACGAATAATATGGCCTCTTAGCTTTCCTGGTGTTGTAAGCGGAGTAATCATGGTATTTGTGCCATCACTAACTACTTTCGCAATTTCTGACATCTTAGGTGGAAGTAAAGTTATATTAATAGGTAATGTAATAGAGCAACAATTTAAAATAGTAAACAACTGGCATTCTGGCTCTGGACTATCTCTTGTTTTAATGATTTTTATATTAATAAGTATGGCAGTCCTTGCCAAATACGATAAGAGCGAAAATAAAGCAGGAGGTCAAATCATATGAAAAACAACATTAACTACTACCTCCAAAGATTTTATATAGCCCTTATATTATTGTTTTTATACTCTCCTATTTTAATCCTAATGGTTTTATCGTTTAATGAGTCTAAATCCAGATCAAAATGGGGCGGTTTCACATTAAAATGGTATATAGATCTATTTCAAAATAGGGAAATAATGAATGCACTTTATACTACACTGATTATAGCTTTCCTATCAGCATTAATTGCTACAATAATAGGTACAGCAGCTTCCATAGCTATAAATAAAATGAAAATTGTACCACGAACCGTTGTATTATCCATAACTAACATACCCATGTTAAATGCTGACATTGTAACTGCAATTTCACTTATGCTCTTATTTGTTGCAATAAGATTTAGGCTAGGCTTTAATACAGTACTTATTTCCCATATAACCTTTAATATTCCTTATGTTATATTAAGTGTTATGCCAAAATTAAAGCAGCTAAATATAAGTACATACGAAGCTGCCTTGGATCTTGGAGCCAAACCTGGATATGCATTTTATAAGGTGGTATTTCCTGAAATATTTCCAGGTGTTTTATCAGGCTTCCTACTTAGTTTTACAATGTCATTAGATGACTTTGTAATAACTCACTTTACCAAAGGTATTTCCGTTGATACACTATCAACCAAAATTTACTCTGAGGTAAGAAAAGGCATAAAACCTGAAATGTATGCCTTATCAACCCTAATGTTTGTAGCTGTGCTAATACTTCTTATACTGGTAAACCTCAGCAAGAACAAAGAAAATAAAATAGCTCAAAAATAATGTGTTAAATGAAACATCCAAACAACACATAAGATAAACCTAGGAGGTAAATATGAAAAAAACCAAATTCTTAATTATATGTCTAGTGCTTACTCTAATAGCACTTACTGGATGTCAAAGTAGTGATGGTCCAGCTGTAAATGTATATAACTGGGGCGAATATATTGATCCAGAAGTAATTAAAATGTTCGAAGAAGAAACTGGTATTAAAGTAAAATATAACGATTTTGTAACTAATGAAGACATGTTTCCTGTCATTCAAACAGGTTCTGTAGAGTATGATGTAGTTGCTCCTTCAGACTATATGATACAAAAAATGATTGAATCAGATTTATTACAAGAAATTAACTTTGATAATATTCCTAATGCAAAGAATATAGATCCTGTTCACTGGGAATCTTCAAAAGTATTCGATCCAGGAAACAAGTATAGCGTACCATATACTTGGGGAACCCTTGGACTTTTATATAACAAATCTATGATAGGTGAAGAAATAGATAGCTGGGCCGCAATATTTGATAAAGACTTTATGACAAAGCATGGATATGACGGAAAAGTACTAATGATAGACAGTGTAAGAGATGCCTTTGCAATTGCCCTATCCTACCTTGGATACAACATCAACTCCACTGATGAAGCAGAGATTGAAGAAGCAAAGCAGCTATTACAAGAACAATACTACTTTGTAGATGCTTATGTAATTGATCAGGTAAGGGATAAAATGATAGGCGGTGAAAATCCCATTGGTGTTATATATTCAGGAGAAGCCATCTATACCCAAAGAGAAAATTCCGACCTAGAGTACGTTGTACCAAAAGAAGGATCTAACGTATGGATTGACAGTTGGGTTATTCCAAAAAATGCTCCAAATAAAGAAAATGCAGAAAAATGGATTGATTTTATGTGTAGACCTGAGATTGCACTTATGAATTTCGACTATATTACCTACTCAACTCCAAATGCAGCTGCATGGGAACTAATCGAAGATGAAGATATTAAAAATAGTCAAATAGCATTTCCAGATGATAGCATCCTTGAAAGAACCACAGCCTTTAAATATCTAGGAAGTAATATAGATGAAATCTATCTTCAAAAATGGAACGAAGTAAAATCTAGTGGAAACTAATTAACAATAAAAAATAAAGGGCAAATGGTTGAACACTCTCCCATGGGTTAGATTTTAAACTCTAACCTAGCGGGATGGTTTACCATTTGCCCTTTATTTTTCTATCCAATATAATAATCTTTAAATTTGCGCCTTTAAATTTTTATACAATACTTGAAAGTTTAATATCAAGCTCTAACCTTTTATATTTATCCTGTCACTATATTACGTTTTTGTCCATTTAGGTAGGATTTGATATTTTCATAAACTTCAACACTACACCTTTGCCTTGATTCTATAGTTGCCCAGGCAATATGAGGGGTGATAATTAACTTATTACTGTCCTTTATCCTAAGCAGTGGGTTGTCCGCTTCCATTGGTTCAGCAGACAGTACATCCAAACCTGCACCACCTATTATATTATTCTCTAGTGCATTTGTAAGGGCGTACTCATCTACTATTTGACCTCTGCCCAAGTTAAGAAGGATAGCTGTCTCTTTCATTTTATTTAAAGCATCTTTATCAATTAATTTCCTAGTTTTATCATTAAGGGGAGCATGAATCGACACTACATCTGACCTAGTAAGTAATTCATCATAATCTACTTGTTTATAGTCCTGATTAGAGTTCCTTCCAGAAGTTGAGTAGTAAATAACATTACATCCAAATGCTTTGGCAATCTGTGCAACTCCTCTTCCTATTTCACCTAGTCCTATAATACCCCATGTCTTTCCAGCTAGTTCATTGTACCTTACATCTAAGTTTGTAAATATCTCCTGTTTAGTATATTCTTCAGATTTTACAAAATTATCAAAGTAGTTAAGCTTTGCAAGAATATAAAAGAGTAAGGCAAATGTATGTTGGACTACTGACTGGGTTGAATACCCCTTAACATTAGCTACTGAAATACCGCGTTTGTTTGTATACTCAAAATCTATATGGTTAGTTCCTGTAGCAGTCAGACATATTAGCTTAACATTAGCTGCATCTTTTAAAGTTTCTTCGTTCATTGGGACTTTATTAGATATTATAATATCAGCATCTTTCATCTTTTCGCTATTACTTATTTTATCTGAAGTTGTACATTTAACTACTTGTCCAAATTCTTCAAATATTGACAAGTCAACATCTTTACCAAGGGTATCAACTTCTGTAAATACAATTTTCATAATAAAAACTCCTTGCTATTATCTGATTCTGTCTGGAAAACCTACTTTTCTTTGAACCTTTCTAAGGGTTTTTGTAGCAAAGTAATTCCCTTTCTCAGCGTTATCTTTAATAATAGAGTCAATATAAGCTTTATCTTTTGATAATTCTTCCATCCTTTGTTGAAGTGGTTTAAGTGTAGATGCTACCGCTTCACCTACAGCCAATTTGAAATCTCCATAGCCCTTACCATCAAATTCTTTTTCGATTTCTACAGGTGTTTTATCTGTAACCACACTATAAATATCAATCAAATTCTTAATCCCAGGTTGTTCATCTCTGTAAAGAACCTGACTTTGGGAGTCTGTAACAGCTCGTTTAAACTTGCGTATAATAGTGTCTGTATCATCAAGTAAATATATACTTGCGTTAGGATTCTCATCTGACTTTGACATCTTCTTGTCTGGATCTTGTAAACTCATTATTCTTGCCCCTGATTTACCAATATAAGCTTCTGGAACTGTAAATACGTCGCCATATATATTGTTAAATCTTTCCGCAATATCTCTTGTTATTTCTAAGTGTTGCATTTGGTCTGACCCAACAGGAACTACGTCAGATTGAAATAATAATATATCTGCAGCCATTAAAACTGGATAAGTAAATAGACCAGTATTGATATTATCTTCATTCTTTCTTGATTTATCTTTAAACTGAGTCATACGATTTAGTTCACCCATATATGTGTAGCAATTTAAAATCCACATTAATTCAGCATGGCCTGATACATGAGACTGATAGTATATACAATTCTTCTTAGGATCTAGTCCAGCTGCAATATATAGAGTAAGTAGGCTTCTTGCCTTTTTTCTCAGTTCAGCTGGATCTTGTCTTACTGTTATTGAATGCATATCTACTACAGAGAAAAAACATTCATATTCTTCATT
>CAZOSE010000012.1:18020-19676 GCA_964582385.1 uncultured Lachnospiraceae bacterium | reverse complement strand
GGATATCCCCCTATTATATTAGTTTTTACATTGTATGCTTAAGTCTTTTAAAATATATCTTATTTACTATCCTTTATCTCTTCAACATTAATATTTTCAAAAAAACCTTCTGAATAATAAAGCTCATAGTCCTTTGTGATGAATATTCCATATACATCTTCTAGATTGTTTATTAAATCAATTCCCTTTTCTAGTCCAAGGGCAAAGCAAGTAGTACTTAAACCATCTCCATCTACTGATTTGGGAGAAATAATAGTAACAGATATTAAATTATTATCAAAAGGAAAGCCTGTCTTGGGATTTAGTAAGTGATGATATGTTTTACCACCAAGAGTTAAATATCTTTCATAAATCCCCGAGGTTACAACTGATTGGTCGTGTATATCCATTGATGCAACTATTTCATTGCGACCAGCAAAAGGTTTTTGAATTCCTATTCTAAATGGATCTTTATTGTTTTTTCCACCTATTGTTAATATATTTCCACCTAAGTCAATTATGGCACTCTTAACCCCTTGGGACACTAAGTATTCTTTGACTTTATCAGCAATAAATCCTTTCGCAAGTGCCCCTAATTCTAATGTTATATCTTCATCTTTTAAGTGAATAATATTATCCTCTAAAACAACACCTTCATATCCAACTTTATTTATTGCCTCCTTAATTAAGCCCTCATCTGGTATTTGAGGTTGCTCGGCTTTAAAATCCCAAAGAGATGTTATTGGCTCAATAGTAATATCCAAAGCACCATTAGAAAGTTTGGAATATTCCAATCCGTAATTTAAAAGTTCCTTTAGCTCATTGGATATTTCATAGGTATAGGGAGTATCAGAGACACTTGGCAAGGTTCGATTATTCAACCTATACATTTCACTACTTTCTATAGTCTTACTATAAATATTCTCATATTTATCTATTAAATCTATCGCCTTATCTAATACCTTCTCATTCTTTATATCATATACAGTAATATTGATTATTGTATCCAAGGCAAAGATCGACTTTGTAACTGGTTCTTTGCTGTTTTGGTCGCATCCAATAAGCATTATATGTAAAAATAAAACTATTATTACCATGGCATTTTTACTACTTTTTACTCTTTTATTTTTTGTGTAACTTTTTGCTTTACATTTTCTCTTTTCCATATTAGAATTGTTTTTGCTCCTTTTTATACTATATAAATTTAAAATAAATCATGTGATATAATAATCACGTCTTTTACGTGATTATTTGAATTTTATATAAGATATCTTAAGGTGTCAAGGTTACAATTGTTTATATTATTGCTTAGATTTGAAAATATACTATTTTATTTATATTATCAATAGAATTTAAGCATACTAAACATATAAACGCAACATAAATAAAAACATTAATAAACAGAGGAGATAAATCATGAGTACAAGACAAAAGAGAACAGAAAAAAACACAGTCATTACAGTAGTAATACTTGTTGCTATCCTTATTATTGGATCTATCGCTTTAAAAGGCTTACTATCACCTAAGGATAATAATGATAACAAAACACCAGTAACAGATGGTAACGATAACAATACTTCAGGTAGCCTAAAAGACGGGACTTATACTGCAAAGTCACCTGAACCTAGCAATGGTTACACAGGTGTTGTTACTATGGAAGTTTCTAATGGTAATATA